>NZ_LOVS01000142.1:0-90649 GCF_001523835.1 Burkholderia sp. ABCPW 14
GACCAGCACGCACCCGCTTGCGCGTAGCTTCGTCCATTTTGGCCATCAACCGAACCTCCATTCAGCGTGATGACTGTATAACGCACCGGCAGAAAATCGGTTGTCATGGATTCAGTAATTCTCAATAATGCTCACTGACGAGCCAATCGGCGAAATTTCTCTGGTCATGCAGAACACGCCAGACATCGATGTGGTCGTCCCTTTCCACATAGCAGACTATGTATGGGTACCGCTTCAACGACCAACAACGTAATTCAGGAATGCCAAGCTCGTATGCATAGCGCGTCGAACCTGAGGACGGATGGCGACATATGTGAGCGTAGGCTTGTTCCAACGCATCAATGAAGCCCAACGCGGCTCGTTCGGCGTCTTCGTTCACATACCAGCTCACTGCGTCATCGACATCTTGCCTAGCCAACGCTCTCGGAATAAGTGGCTTAACCTTCATCCGCGAGCGTTCCGTACGCGTGCACGCAAGGAGTCAAAATATCCCTCATCGACGGCCGGCGTCTGCGCTGCTGCAGCTCCCTGCAACAACAGATCGCGAAGTCGCTGACGGTCTTGATCCTTACGAATAAGCTCGCGGACGTACTCGCTGCTGGTGCCGTAGCCACGCTGACTGACTTGTTCGTCGACAAATACTTTCAGCGCTTCCGGCAAGGAAATGTTCATCGTGCTCATGCGAGCATCCTACTTAGTTTGGCAAAATTTGGCAAGTCCATAATTTCCCAAGAAAAATGGATCCAGATTACGAGCCTCTCGTGGGATTGTTGCAACTCACGGGTGTTACTCAAGTTCTGGTCTCAGCGAGGACCTGCACGGGGCAGATCACTGCACGCTATATTGATGAGGCGTGTGCCGATGTGTTCGACAACAACGAATACTTCTACAATCCGCACCGGCGGCATTCAACATTGATCTTCGTTAGCACAGAGCATGGCGTGTCATTACATCCGTTCGGGAGAACGGGGGAAGGTCACGCACACCAGATGACTCAGTCAGGCCTTTGCTGCGCGATTGCCAAAACTCCGAGCCAGGCTGGCCTCGCGGGCCTAGCGTGCGTTATTTCTGTTTTCTGAAGCGACCACTATGGCCGATATGAAGAATGTGCGTGTTCCGCTAGTCTCGCAGTCTCCACGTACCGTCGGTGGTATGCCGCTGGCCATCTGGGCCGCGAATCGTTAGTGGTGCCTGTGGGCGGCAACCTGGGGCGGCGCGTGCTGCTGAGTCTATTCATCCTGCTCTACAAGAACGAGTTGGATGTAACTGCCCAATTAGGTCTGCCGCCAAACCGCGTCGTGGATATGGGGGCACGGTCGGACTTGGCCTGAGCGAAGCCATCGTCACGGCCGGCGCCGTTGCGCGGGGCTTTGCCGAGGGGGGGATGGAGGGGTGTCCTGGATTCATTCTAACGTCGCAGAGGCTCACGTTTTCGTTCGAACTGGGCTTGCCAACCCGCCGCGTCTATTCACACACATTTTCTCAGGGAGGCTACTTGCTACAAGGGCTGTACAGGTCGTTTGGCGCGGTCGTTGATGACGTTGGCTATGAAGTGAATTGCCTTGACACAATCGCGCTGCGTAATCGGCACGTCGCGATCAATCCGCTCTCTGATTACTTCTTCGCTGATCTACTCGCTCCGCTCGATCGCCGTGATGTAATCCGCCGCCGCCCCGAATGGCAGGAAATGGCTCTCAGCCTGGCGCGATTTATTGAGACCACCCTCGGACGGTACTGGGAAATCGAAGGCGCTTGTCGCCGAAACGTGTATTGCTGGCGGCGGGCCGAAGTCGTGGAAAGATGGGATTACCCGGCCTGGGCACAACGCGCCGCAACAAACTTGATGTACAAGGCGTACAGCATCTTCAAGCGCGGTGGCGAAGCCGATGCTGATGACGGCAACTTGTTGATGATGGCCCGACAGTACACCCGATATGGACTACTAATCGGATAGCTGGCCGGCGCGCGTCCAATGGGAATCTATGAGTAACGCACCCATGTCCGAATTCGAGCGGGCAAGTGTCGCGCTCGGCTATGTTCCGGCCGACGATCGCGACACGTGGCGTCAGGCCGGCATGGCGCTCAAGGCCGAATTTGGCGAAGAGGGTTTCGCCCTCTGGAACGAATGGAGCCAAGGCGCGCAGAACTACAACGCAAGAGACGCCCGCGATGTGTGGACGTCGTTCAAGGGCGGCAAGATCACCATCAACACGCTGTTCCACCTCGCAAAGCTTGGCGGCTTCGATCCGCGCGCGCATCGCGCCAAGCCGGTCGATCCGGAACAGCGCGAACGACAGCACGCTGAACGCGCCGCCCGAGAGGCGGCCGAGCTGGCGACACTCACCGAGAAACAGCAAGCCGCGTCGACGCTCGCTGAATCGATCTGGTCGGCGGCCGAGCCCGCGCCGACCGATCACCCCTACCTCGTTCGTAAACGCATCCCCGCCGACGCGCTGCGCGTCTATCGCGGCAACCTGAGCATCGGCACGGCCGCATGCGACGGCGCACTCGTCATTCCGGCAAGGGACGCGGACGGCCAGCTGTGGACGCTCGAATTCATCCTGACAGACGGGCAGAAACGCTATCTGCCGAACGGCCGTAAGGCGGGTTGTTTCTCGCTGATCGGCAGCCCGGTGTCGTCCGTCCTGCTGATCGGCGAGGGCTATGCGACCTGCGCGACGCTCGCAGCGGCAACGGGCTACCCGGCCGCCGTCGCGTTCGACGCCGGCAACCTGCACGCTATCGCGACAGCGCTGCGCGGTCGGTATCCGGACGCGCACCTCATCGTGTGCGCCGACGACGACCACACGACAAACGGCAATCCGGGCGTCACGAAGGCTCGCGCGGCAGCCGACGCGGTAGGCGGCGTGGCGGCCGTTCCCGACTTCGGCCCGAACCGTCCGGCAGCCGGAACGGACTTCAACGACTTGGCCGCCCACCTCGGCCCGGATGCGGTGGCCGTCGCCGTGCGCGCGGTGCTCACTCCGGCCGGCTCGTCGGACGCCGACAGGGGGGCAAGGCTAGGTCGCCAGTCGCGAAGCCCGCCAAGCGCCCGAAAACGGCTCGCGCGCAGGATGGCACGTGGCGATTCGAGGTCGACGACGAAGGCGTCTGGTATCACGGCTTCAACAATCAGGGCGATCCGCTGCCGCCGCATTGGATCAGCACGCGCATCGACGTAATCGCGGAGACGCGTAACGAGATGAGCAGCGAATGGGGCTACCTGCTGGAATTCACCGACCGCGACGGCATCCTCAAGCGATGGGCGGTGCCGGCCGGCCTGTTCGCGGGCGACGGGACCGAGTTGCGGCGCATGCTGCTCGATATGGGCGTGAAGCTCGGTGTCACGCAGACCGCCCGCACGCAGATCGCGAACTATATCCAGATGGCGCGCCCCGACGAGCGCGTGCGCTGCGTGCTGCGTGTCGGCTGGCATCACGGCGCGTTCGTGCTGCCCGATCGCGTGATCGGCACCGGCAAGGAGGCGCTGATCTATCAGGCCGATACGCCGATCCAGAGTCAGTTCAAGGAACGCGGCTCGCTCGCCGACTGGCGGCGCGAGGTCGCGGCCTACTGCGTCGGCAATAGCCGGCTGCTGTTCTGCGTCGCTACCGCCTTCGCTGGTCCGCTGCTGCATTTCTCCGGGCTTCAGTCGGGCGGCTTCCACCTGCTCGGCACGACGTCCAAGGGCAAGTCGACGGGCGGTGTCATCGCCGCGTCCGTATTCGGCTCGCCCGACTACGTGCGGAGCTGGAAGGCGACCGACAACGCACTCGAAGCCGTCGCCACGCAGCATAGCGACGCGCTGCTGATTCTCGATGAAATCGGGCAGGTCGAACCGCGCTTGGTTGGCGATGTGATCTACATGCTCGCGAACGAGTCGGGCAAGGCCCGCGCGTCGCGGAGCGGCTCAGCAAAGCCGGTTCTCACGTGGCGGCTGCTGTTCCTGTCGAACGGCGAAAAGAGCGTGTCCGCGCTGATGGCCGAGGGCAACAAGCCCATGAAAGGCGGTATCGAGGTGCGCTTGCCCGCGATCCCGGCCGAGGTCGGCGAAATGGGTGTCGTAGAGAAACTGCACGGCTTCCCGACGCCGGCCGCGCTAATCGAGCATCTAGAGCGGCACCCAGGCATGCACTACGGCACGGCCGGACCGGCCTTCATCGAATGGGCGTCGTCGCAGGCCGGCGAGCTGGCCGAGCATCTGCGCATGCGTGTCGATGAGCTGGTCGGGCAATGGGTGCCGGACGGCTCGCATTCGCAGGTCGCGCGCGTCGCGAAGCGGTTCTGCCTGGTTGCGGTGGCCGGCGAGCTGGCGACGGCGCACGGGCTGACCGGCTGGCCGCAGGGCGAAGTGGTCGAGGCTGCGCGCCGCTGCTTCGAAGGCTGGCTCGAACTGCGCGGCGGGACGGGTAATTCGGACGAGGCGGAAGCCGTGCGGCAGGTACAGCATTTCCTCGCCGCGCACGGCGACAACCGTTTCGTGTGCATGAACCGGGCACAGGACGACCATCGGCCGAACGTGCCGCATCGAGCGGGCTTCAAGCAGCACGTGAAGCGGGACGAGCGCCGCACGCCCATCGCATCCGATCGCGAGTATTACGCCGAGTTCGGCGGCAAGATGAGCGCCGAAAATGCCGAAAGCGTCGAGACGGAATACCTGATCGAAGCGGCCGTGTTTCGCAAGGACGTGTGCGCCGGGTTCGATCACAAGATGGTCGCCAAGGCGTTGATGAGGCGCGGCGTGCTGATGCCGCGCAGCGACGGCTATCCGTATCGACAGGAGTACATCCCCGGCCACGGGAAATTCATGGTGTATCGCGTTCGCCCGTCCATCTTCACGCTCGAACTGTGAACCGCGCCGCCGCCGTGCGGGAGGGCGGCGGCGGGAATTCCTTTGCGCGCGGTTCCACACCCGCGAATCAAAGTTGCTTTGGCAATGCGCACCAGATGGGACCGGGCGGCGCACGCTATGTGTTGCCTGCGCCTACAGGCCGGCGCTACGCAGTAACTCGGAGGGAAGAAGTTGCAATGCGTGCGCAATGCGGACGATATTCATGAAGGTAACGTTTCGTTCACCGCGTTCAATCTTGCCCATGTGCGAGCGGTCGATCTCTGCAAAATCAGCCAACGCCTCTTGCGACATCACCAATTCCTTGCGGCGAGCGCGAATCGCCGCGCCGAGCGACACAAGGTTTCCGTCCTTATCAAGTTTTCCCGAGATTCTTGCCATGCCTTGAATCGTCGCGCTATGGTGCATTCAAGGACACGGTATTTACGGACCATTTTCAGTTCGTCATGTCGCCTAGCTGTCATGTTGAGCTATAGATTGTCCTAAATTTCGATTGGAGCAGCCCCGTAAATCACTGGGCACGAGCCGGGAAAGCAGGTCTCGAATCTTGCTGAATTCGTAACGATCCGGGTTCGTTTATCTCCAGTATCTCCAGCGTTCTCCAAGTCTGTTTGGAGACAATCAAAGCCTTACGCCACAAGGCTTTGCGGCCGATTCTGGCGTTTATCTCCAAATCTCCAACGTGTTTTGCGCTGAGCGGCTTTGCGGCGGACACCCGAGACAAGCGCAAGCGTAGGCCGGGCGCGGCTCTCCGCGAGTTGGAAACCATCGAAAACGCGTTTCCGCAGGGGAAGTCGGCGACGCGCTCCCACCCACATTGTTGCGTCCATCGCAAGGGTTCAGCGGCCGGAGTCGCGGGGGGCCCCCATGCCGTCGCCGGCATGCGGGGGCTCACACCCGCGTCCTTTCTCTACTGGTGACGGATATAGGGGGGCCACATAATCATAGCGGGCTAAATCAATTGACCGCGTCACGTCCAGGTCACGCCCGTTTTATCGGTGAGAAACTCACGGAAGGGGGACATATTCATAGCGGCAATGGCGCTCACGACCAACAGGCGTACCGTCGAACGCCCGAGCGGCCAAGCGGTCAGGCTGCGGCTTTGGTTAATGTGGTCGCCACTTCCTGCTCGATGTAGTCGGCCCATGCCTGCATCAGCGTTCGGCGCTTTTCGAACAGGTCGCCGCGCCTGTACGCCGCCTCGGTTTTGTCGCGGATAGCATGCGCAAGCGCCATCTCGACTACCTCGTTCGAAAACGGTGTGCTCTCTGCCGCCCAATCCCGGAACGTCGAGCGGAAGCCGTGGACAGTCAGCGTGCAACGCTTCATGCGTTCCAACACTTGCAGCATCGCCATGTTGGACATCGGCCGTCGAGCCCTCATGCCCTCGAATACGACGGGCGAATCCTCCGACGTAGGCAGCGCTTTCAGCAGTTCCAATGCCACCGACGACAACGGAACACGATGCGCTCGCTTGGCCTTCATCCGCTCGGCTGGAACGGTCCAAAGCTGCGCATCCGCGTCGAATTCATCGTGGCGCGCACTGATCACCTCGCCGGTACGCATCGCCGTCAGGATCGTGAATTCCAGCGCACGCGCCGCCGTGCCGACCATGCCGCGCAACTCCGCGATGAACGCGCCAATTTCCGTGAAGGGAAGGGCGGTGTGATGCTTGGGCTTTTGCACCTTGGTCGGCGCGGCTAGCAGTTGATCGAGATGCCCACTCCATCGAGCCGGGTTCTCGCCGTCGCGCAGGCCACGCACCTTCGCCCAATCCAGCACGTTTTCGATTCGGCCGCGCAGGCGCGATGCGGTCTCATTTTTCGTTAGCCAGATCGGCTCAAGCACTCGACGCACGAGGTCCGTGTCGATGTCGGCGGGGCGCAATGCGCCGATGATGGGATAGGCGTAGGTCGCGAGGGTGTTCGTCCACTGTTGCGTGTGCTTCGGATTCACCCATTCCGCACTGCGTGCCTCGATAAACGCCGTCGCGCATTGCTTGAAGTTCAGCGCGCGGGCTGCGTCGATCTTGCGGCGGGTCTTCTCCTGCTTGCGCTGCATCGCAGGATCGTTGCCGCCCTGCACGGCCGCGCGATGCTCGTTCCGTGCCGCTCTTGCGGCCTCTAGCGTGACGCGTGGGTACGGGCCGATCTGTATCAAGCCTTCGCGGCCGTCCGGCTTCATGTACCGGAACTGCCAGTCCTTCAATCCGTTGGGCTTGACGAGCAATGCGAGACCGCCGCCGTCGCTAAGGCGATAGACGCGTTCGCGCGGCTTGGCCGCGCGGCATTGCAGATGACGTAGGAGGCTCTCAGGCATTGTCGTTATAGGTCCCAAAAGTACCCGGAAAAGTACCCGGCAAAATCTGAAATTTTACGACTTTTCTTGGAGGCTTGCGAAAGCTCAGATGGCCCGCAAACCCTTGTCTGGCTTGGCTTTGCGGCATTTCTTGAGAGGCGGGGAAAGCGTGTCATGGCGGAAGCGGTGAGATTCGAACTCACGGACGGTTGCCCGTCGCTGGTTTTCAAGACCAGTGCCTTAAACCACTCGGCCACGCTTCCAAGGCCGTGCATTGTAACCGAAATGACGCGCGAATCGATCGCGGCAACCCGGCCGATTCGCGCCGCCGCGCGGCCGCTCGCTCGTCGGTTATCCGCCGATCATTCGTCGCGCAAGAAGAGCGCCTGGAGATCGTTGAGGAAGCGCTGGCCGAGCGGCGTCGGCGCGATGCGCGTGTGATCGTGCACGATGAGGCCGCGCCGCTCGGCTTCCGCGAGCGCGGGCCCGATCGCGGCGAGCGACAGGCCGGTGCGCTCCGCGAAGCTGTGCGTGGGCACGCCTTCGACGAGCCGCAGCGCGTTCAGCATGAACTCGAACGGCAGATCGCGCGGCCCGACCTCGCGCTCCTCCTGCACGGCCGTGCCCGCTTTTGCCTGCTCGATGAACGTCGCAGGATGCTTGTAGCGCGCCTGGCGCAGGATCCGGTTCGGAAACGACAGTTTCGTGTGCGCGCCCGCGCCGATCCCGAGATAGTCGCCGAAGCGCCAGTAGTTCAGGTTGTGCTTGCACTGCCGATGCGGCTTCGCGTAGGCGGACACCTCATAGCGCTCGTAGCCCGCCTGCGCGGTGCGCTCGTGCAGCCAGTCCTGCATGTCGGCCGACGCATCGTCGTCCGGCACGACGGGCGGGAATTTCGCGAAATACGTGTTCGGCTCGAGCGTCAGGTGATAGAGCGACAGATGCGGCGGCGCGAACGACAGCGCGGTCTCGAGATCCGTACGGCATTCGTCGAGCGTCTGGTTCGGCAGCGCGAACATCAGGTCGAGATTGAAGTTGTCGAACGTGCGTGCGGCGATTTCGACCGCGGCGCGCGCCTGCGCGGCGTCGTGGATCCGGCCGAGCGCCTTCAGGTGAGCCTCGTTGAAGCTCTGGATGCCGATCGACAGGCGGTTCACGCCGCTTGCGCGGAATTGCGCGAACTTCGCCGCTTCGAACGTGCCGGGATTCGCTTCGAGCGTGATCTCGGCGTCCGCGTCGAGCGGCAGGAGCGCGCGCACGTCGGACAGCAGCCGGTCGAGGCCCGCCGCCGACAGCAGGCTCGGCGTACCGCCGCCGATGAACACCGTATGCACCTGGCGCCCCCAGACGAGCGGCAGCGCCTGCTCGAGGTCGGCGCGCACCGCGTCGAGATAGTCGTGCTCGGGCAGCGCGCCGCCGTCCTTCCATTCGTGCGAGTTGAAGTCGCAATACGGGCACTTGCGCACGCACCACGGGAAGTGCACGTACAGCGCGAGCGGCGGCAGCGACGCGAGCCGGATCCTGCCGGGCGCGACGAACGTCGCGACGACGCGCGCGCCGTTGGCGGCGGCGTCGCTCATCGAATCTCTCCCAGCCGCGCGACGAGCGACTTCAGCGCGAGCGCGCGATGGCTCACCGCATTCTTCGCGGCCGGATCGAGCTCCGCCGCGGTCGAGCCGAGCGCCGGCACGAGGAAGTGCGGATCGTAGCCGAAGCCGTGCGCGCCGCGCGGCGCGTCGACGATCTCGCCCGCCCAGCGGCCTTCGGCGATGATCGGCTCCGGATCGTCCGCGTGGCGCACGAGCGCGAGCACGCAGCAGTAGTACGCGCGCCGGTCTGCGACGTCGCGCAATTGTTCGACGAGATACGCATTGTTCGCCGCGTCGCTCTTCTCGCGGCCGGCACGCTGCGCGTAGCGCGCCGAATAGACACCCGGCGCGCCGCGCAGCGCGGCCACGCACAGGCCCGAATCGTCGGCGACGGCGGGCAGGCCCGTCGCGCGCGACGCATGGCGCGCCTTCGCAAGCGCGTTCTCGACGAACGTCATGTGCGGCTCGTCGGCTTCGGACACGCCGAGTTCGCCCTGCGGCACGACGTCGATGCCGGCCGTCGAGAAAAGGGCGGCGAACTCGCGCAGCTTGCCCGGATTGTTCGAGGCGAGGACGATGCGCGAGCGCGCGGCGTCGGTCGATGCATGCGACATCTCAGGCCTCCAGCGCCGCGCGCTGCAGACGCACGAGCTCGCCGATGCCGGCTTGCGCGAGGTCGAGGAGCGCGTTCATCTCGGCGCGCGAGAACGGCACGCCCTCCGCAGTGCCCTGTACCTCGATGAAGCCGCCCGAGCCCGTCATCACGACGTTCATGTCGGTGTCGCAAGCGGAGTCTTCGTCGTAGTCGAGATCGAGCACCGGCGCACCGCCAAACATGCCGACCGAGATCGCCGCGACGTAATCGGTGATCGGCGAGCGCGCGATCTTGCCTGCCGCGACGAGCTTCGTCACCGCATCGTGCGCGGCGACGAACGCGCCCGTGATGCTCGCCGTGCGCGTGCCGCCGTCGGCCTGGATCACGTCGCAGTCGAGGTGCAGCGTGCGCGGGCCGAGCGCGTCGAGATCGAATACCGCGCGCAGCGCGCGGCCGATCAGTCGCTGAATTTCCTGCGTGCGGCCCGTCTGCTTGCCGCGCGCCGCCTCGCGGTCGCTGCGCGTGTGCGTCGCGCGCGGCAGCATCCCGTATTCGGCGGTGAGCCAGCCCTGGCCGCGGTCGCGCAGGAACTCGGGCACGCGCTCGGCCACGCTCGCCGTGCAGATCACCTTCGTGTCGCCGAATTCGACGAGCACCGAGCCTTCGGCATGCTTCGTGTAGCGGCGCGTGATGCGCACGTCGCGCAGTTGGTCGGCGCGGCGACCGCTCGGGCGTGGGGAGGAATTCGTCATCGGGAGCAATATGCTTGAGGGGAAAGCTGGATTTTACCGCGCGCACGGCGCGTCGGCCCGGCGGGTCCGGCCCGCAAAAATGGGATAATGACCGTTTCGCGCCCCGCGCCTCGCAAGCGCCGGGCGTCTCGAATCCTCCTGGCCCGCTGGGCCATCAAACGACGGGACGAAACGATGATCTACAGCATGACGGGCTATGCGAGCGCGACGCGCGATCTCGCGACGGCCTCCGGCAACGGCGGCACGAGCGTATCGGTCGAATTCCGGACCGTGAATTCGCGCTTCCTGGACCTGAATTTCCGGATGCCGGACGATGTGCGCGCGTGCGAGCCGGCGCTGCGCGAGATGCTGATGAACAAGCTGTCGCGCGGCAAGGTCGACGTGCGCATCAACCTGCAGCGCGGCGACCAGAACGTGAACGCGGGCGCGCTGAACCACGTGGCGCTCAACCAGCTCGCCGAGCTCGAGCGCGCCGTGCTCGACGCGTTTCCGGGCGTCGGCCGCATGCGTGCTGGCGAGATCCTGCGCTGGCCCGGCGTGCTCGCCGAGAGCGGCGTGTCGGCCGACACGCTGCGCGACGCGGTGCTCGCGTGCGGCAAGGAAGCGATCGGCGAGCTCGTCGTCGTGCGCTCGCGCGAGGGCGCGCAGCTCGCGACGATGCTGCTCGCGAACGTCGCCGAGATGGAAGCGATCGTCGCGCGCATCGTGCCGCTCGTGCCGGAGCTGATCGCGAAGCATCAGCAGAAGATCGTCGAGCGGCTGCAGGAAGCGCTCGGCATCGCCGCGCCCGAAGGCAGCGCGCCCATCGCATCGCGCGAGGAGGCGGCCGAGCGAATCCGTCAGGAAGTGACGATGTACGGCATCCGCATCGACATCGCCGAGGAGCTGTCGCGCCTCACCGCGCATCTGAACGAGACGCGCCACGTGATCGAGAAGGGCGGCCGCGTCGGCAAGCGTCTCGATTTCATGATGCAGGAGCTGAACCGCGAGGCGAACACGCTCGGCTCGAAGGCGGCGGCGAAGGAGCTTGCCGACGCGTCGATGGCGCTCAAGCTGCTGATCGAGCAGATGCGCGAGCAAGTGCAAAATCTGGAGTAAAGCAACATGACCGATTCGAACCGCGACGGCGCGGCAGCGCACACGCTGCACGCCGGCGTCTATCCGGGCAATCTCTTCATGGTCGTCGCGCCGTCGGGCGCGGGCAAGTCGACGCTCGTCAACGCGCTCTTGTCGAAAGATTCGGAGATCTGCCTATCCATTTCGTACACGACGCGCAAGCCGCGTCCGGGCGAACAGGACGGCGAGCACTATCACTTCACGACGGTCGAGGATTTCCGCGAGCGTCACGCGCGCCACGAGTTTCTTGAGAGCGCCGAAGTGCACGGCAACTACTACGGCACGTCCCGCGTCTGGATCGAAGAGCAGATGAAGAACGGCCACGACGTGCTGCTCGAAATCGACTGGCAGGGCGCGCAGCAGGTGAAGAAGCAGTTCCGCAACGCGGTCGGCATCTTCATCCTGCCGCCGTCGCTCGTCGCGCTCGAGGAGCGCCTGAAGAAGCGCGGGAAGGACGAGCCGAACGTGATCACGCGGCGCCTGCTCGCCGCGGGCAGCGAGATCGCGCATGCGGCGGAGGCGGAGTACGTGGTCATCAACGAAACCTTCGAGCATGCGCTCGCCGAGCTCGAATGCATCGTCGCCGCGACGCGCCTGCGCTTCACGTCGCAATATGCGCGGCACGCCGAACTTTTCGTCGAGCTCGGCATTCATCTGCCGCATGCCGAGTGACGGCGGCGAACGAAGCACATAAGGTAGAATAACCAACATATTCAGAAGGAACGACCCAACATGGCTCGCATTACCGTTGAAGACTGCCTGAAGCAGATTCCGAACCGCTTCGAACTGGCGCTTGCCGCCACTTATCGCGCGCGGCAGCTCGCGCAAGGCCATACGCCGAAGATCGAAAGCCGCGACAAGCCGACGGTCGTCGCGCTACGCGAGATCGCGGCCGGCCAGGTCGGTGTCGAAATGCTGAAGAAAGTGCCGGTTTAAGGCACACTCGGATTTCTTCAGCCATGTAGTCCCCGCGCAACCGACGTGCGAACCAAGGAGGCGAAAATGAGCACCACACCATCGTCCGCCTCCTCGGAGGCCGGCCACGCCGAGACCACCGCACCGTCGCCCGCGCGTCAATACATCGACGCGGTCCTCGAACAGTCGTTTCGCCATCTGTTCGGGCCGACCGCGACGCCGGAACAGCCGCGCAAGCACGGCGTCGTCTCCATCGCGAAACTGACCGCCGCGCTTGCCGATTACCTCAGTCCCGAGGAAATCAAAGAGGTCAAGGCGGCGTTCCACTTCGGCGACGAAGCCCACCTCGGTCAATATCGCCAGAGCGGCGAACCTTACATCACCCATCCCGTCGCCGTCGCGGAAATCTGCGCCGGCTGGAAACTCGACGCCCAGGCGATCATGGCGGCGCTTTTGCACGACGTGATGGAAGACCAGGGCGTGACGAAGAGCGAGCTTGCCGAGCGCTTCGGCCCGAAGGTCGCCGAGCTCGTCGACGGTCTGTCGAAGCTCGACAAGATGGAATTCAGGAGCCGCGAGGAAGCGCAGGCGGAGAATTTCCGCAAGATGCTGCTCGCGATGGCGCGCGACGTGCGCGTGATCCTCGTGAAGCTTGCCGACCGCCTGCACAACATGCGCACGCTGGGCGCGGTGCCGATGGAAAAGCGCCGCCGCGTCGCGCGCGAGACGCTCGACATCTACGCGCCGATCGCGCACCGCCTCGGCCTGAACAATACGTATCGCGAGCTGCAGGACATGAGCTTCGCGAACTTCAATCCGAATCGCTACGCGACGCTTGAGAAGGCGGTGAAGGCCGCGCGCGGCAACCGCCGCGAAGTGATCGGCAAGATCCTCGAGTCGGTGCAGCGCGCGATGGCGGACGCGAAGATCGGCGCCGAGATCACCGGCCGCGAGAAGACGATCTACAGCATCTACAAGAAGATGCGCGACAAGCAGTTGTCGTTCTCGCAGGTGCTCGACGTGTACGGCTTCCGGATCGTCGTCGAGCATCCGCTCGACTCCTACACGTGCATCGGCGTGCTGCACGCGCTCTACAAGCCCGTGCCGGGCAAGTTCAAGGATTACATCGCGATCCCGAAGGTCAACGGCTATCAGTCGCTGCACACGACGCTCGTCGGCCCGTTCGGCGCGCCGATCGAGTTCCAGGTGCGCACGCGCAAGATGCACGAGATCGCGGAAGCCGGCGTCGCCGCGCACTGGCTCTACAAGAACGGCAGCGCGGATCTGAACGACGTGCAGACGCGCGCGCACCAGTGGTTGAAGTCGCTGCTCGACATCCAGAGCGAGGCGGGCGATTCGAGCGAATTCCTCGAGCACGTGAAGATCGATCTGTTCCCGGATGCGGTCTACGTGTTCACGCCGAAGTCGAAGATCATGGCGCTGCCGCGCGGCGCCACCGCGCTCGACTTCGCGTATTCGATCCACAGCGATCTCGGCAACCAGTGCGTCGCCGTGAAGATCAACAACGAGCTGCTGCCGCTGCGCACCGAGCTGAAGAGCGGCGACATCGTCGAGGTGATCACCGCGCCGTACTCGAAGCCGAATCCCGCGTGGCTCGGCTTCGTGCGCACCGGCAAGGCGCGCTCGGCGATCCGGCATTACCTGAAGACGATGCGCCTGAACGAATCGGTGCAACTGGGCGAGCGGCTCGTCGACCAGAGCCTGAAGGGCTACGGGCTCGCGCTTGCCGACGTCGCGCCCGAGGTGTGGGAAAAGCTCGTCCAGTGGACGGGCAACAAGAGCCGTCAGGAAATCTTCGCGGACATCGGCCTCGGCCGCCGGGTGGCCGCCGTGATGGCGAAGCGCATCGAAGTGCTGATGAGCGGGCGCGACGCCGACGACGATCTGCCGCGCGCCGAGCGTCATGCGGCGAACCATGCGCCGCCCGTCGTCATCACCGGCACGGAAGGAATGTCAGTGCAACTGTCGGCGTGCTGCCGGCCGATTCCGGGCGACGACATCATGGGCTACATCGGCATCGGGCTCGGGATGGCGATCCATACGACCGCGTGCCGTGTCGCGCAGCGGATCCACCGGCGTGATCCGGGCCGCTGGATCGACGTCGCGTGGGCGCCGCAGCCGGGACGTCTGTTCGACGTCGCGGTGAAAGCGCTCGTGAAGAACACGAAGGGGATCTTCGCGCGCGTCGCGGCCGACATTACGTCGGCCGACGCGAACATCGTCCATATCGCGATGGACGAGGATCTGACGCACGAATCGACGGTGCTGCGCTTCGTGATCCAGGTGAGCGACCGCGTGCACCTCGCGAACGTGATGCGCCGCGTGCGCACGAATCCGGATGTGATGCGAATCATGCGCGAGCGTTCGAACGACGACGTCGTGCATGCACGGCACGACGGCGGGATGCGGATCGATCGCGAGCGGCAGGACTACTAGCGCGGGCGGGTGCCCGAGGGGCGAGTGCGCGGGTGCCGCGCGTCGTCGACGGCGCGCCTTGGGGCCGCCGTTATCATTTCGAGTACGAGGCGCGCCGGAGGCAGGAGGCGAGCGGGCGGCATATGCCGGCTCCATAGCGGGCTAGCAACGCGGCAGCGCATCCGCCCGCCGTGCGTACAAAACAAAGGGCCTTCCCGGAGGAAGGCCCTTCATAAATGGCGCGGCTGGCAGGATTCGAACCCACGACCCCTTGGTTCGTAGCCAAGTACTCTATCCAACTGAGCTACAGCCGCACGCAAAGCGGTACAACTTTAAACTGAAAGGGCCCTCTCGGGAGAAGGCCATTCGAAAAAGTGGCGCGGCTGGCAGGATTCGAACCCACGACCCCTTGGTTCGTAGCCAAGTACTCTATCCAACTGAGCTACAGCCGCACGCAGAAGTGGGATTATAGCAAACAAATTTGAAAAGGGAAGTCTTTCGCAGCGATTTATCGGATGAAGCTGTTCGTGTAATCTTGAAGCATCCGATAGCCGTTGAAATTGCATCATGAACAAAGCGTTTGTGAAGGAGTCGGACGGTGACGACGACGACCTCGAACATGCACAGGCAGCCATCCCGCCTGGCGCGAAGAACTACATCACGCCGGCGGGTCACAAGCGCCTGCGCGACGAACTGCTGCACCTGATCGACGAGGAGCGCCCGGAAGTGGTGAAACTCGTGTCGTGGGCGGCGTCGAACGGCGATCGCTCCGAAAACGGCGACTACATCTACGGCAAGCGGCGCCTGCGCGAAATCGACCGCCGTATCCGCTTTCTGACGAAACGGCTCGATCTTGCCGAAGTCGTCGATGCGAGCCGCCAGGAGAACGCGGACCTGGTGTTCTTCGGCGCGACCGTCGAATACGCGACGCAGGACGGCACCGAGCATACGGTGACGATTGTCGGCGTCGACGAGGTCGATCTGGATCGCGGACACGTGAGCTGGATCTCGCCCGTCGCACGCGCGCTGCTGAAGGCGCGCGTCGGCGACACGGTCACGCTGCTGACGCCGGTTGGTCCGGAGCCGATCGACGTGCTCGACGTCCGCTATCCGGCGCCGGGCGCGGCATAAGTCGTAGTCGAAGGAGGGCGCTTCGCTTCTCGTGCGTCCGCGGCGAATGCGGATCGGCCGATGTGCTGTTCACGAGCGGGGGATGGCGGGCGGGCCGTGCCGACGGCGTGACCGCGGCTGCGTCGCACGTCGGCTCTACGCGACAAAGCATAAAAAAAGCGCCCCGTTCGAGGCGCTTTTAATTGGTGCTGAACCGCGATCAATTAGAAGCGGTGGCGCAGGCCGGCCGTGACAGCGACCTGCTTTTCGCTCGACGACATGCCGCCGATGCCGTTGATGTAAGCACCGAGGCCCGTGCCGTCGCTGTTGACCTTCTGATACACGCCTTGCAGGTACACGTCCGTGCGCTTCGACAGCGCGTAGGCCGTTTGCAGGTTGAACTGGTTCCAACCCGGGTGATGGTTTTCGATGAAGCCCGCGGTGTACGTGTACGAGCCCGAAACCGTCCAGGCCGGCGTAATCGCGTAACGTCCGTTCACTTCGTAGTTGTTGAAGCGCAGGAACGTGCCGTCGAGTGCGATGCCGTCCGCGACGCCCGATGCGCCCGCGCCGATCGCCGTCGCGCGGTTGACGCGCGATTGCGTGAACACGAAGCCGGCCGTCGCCGGGCCGAACGTGTAGTTCAGGCCGCCGCCGAACACGCGCTGGCGCTTGCCGACGAACGTGTTGTCGAGTGCGACGGCGCCCGATGCGTTGGAGACCGCCGGACCGAAGTTGTTGTTCAGTTGCAGGTAGCCGGCGCCGATGTTGAAGCCGGCGTAGCTGTACGACACGCCTGCGCTATACGCACGGTTGTTCGTAAACTGGTTGCTGTTCGAGAAGCCGTACAACGCGCCGAACTTCAGGCCGGCCCAGTTCACGCTCGTGTATTTGACCGCGTTGTTGATCCGGAACGAATTGTTCAGGTTGTCATTGTCGAACGGATGGGCGAACTGCGTACCGCCGAATTGCGTGCCCGTCAGCGACAGCGGCCCGA
This sequence comes from Burkholderia sp. ABCPW 14, assembly GCF_001523835.1. Taxonomy (NCBI): domain Bacteria; kingdom Pseudomonadati; phylum Pseudomonadota; class Betaproteobacteria; order Burkholderiales; family Burkholderiaceae; genus Burkholderia; species Burkholderia sp. ABCPW 14. The sequence goes on from NZ_LOVS01000142.1 coordinate 16,658, forward strand.
TGTAGTCGACGACGCTGTCGTATTGGCGGCCGAGCGTCAGCGTGCCGTATTGCTCGTGCGACAGGCCGACAAATGCCTGGCGGCCGAATTCGCGGCCGTTCTGCTTCAGCGTGCCGTTATTGATGCCGAAGCCGTTCTCCAAGACGAAGATCGCCTTCAGGCCGCCGCCGAGATCCTCGGCGCCGCGCAGGCCCCAGCGGCTGCCGTTGACCGAGCCGGTAGATTGCGACCACGAGCTGTGGCCGCCTTGGTTGTTCGTGTAGGTGATGCCGGCGTCGATCAGGCCGTACAGCGTCACGCTGCTTTGTGCGTGGGCGGCCGTCGCGAAGACGCCAGAGAGAGCGGCAACGATGAGGATCTTTTTCATTGGGTTTATCTCCGTCCGAAACAGGGTGGATGACGATATCTGACCTGTTCTTCGATGTTCCCGGCCGCTGCTGCGAGAAACGGAGCCGGGGCATGTCTCGGGCGTGTACCGGCGCCCGCCATCAAGCTATCCGCAGTGTAAAAGAGCGTTGTCGAAAGTCGAGGAATTCGGTTTAAGAAATAATGTATTTTCTTTTCGGCAATAATTGGGTTGGCGGCGGAAACCCTTGTGAGGCAAGGCTTTGAGCCTCGTCGGGGGAATATTTCTCCGCCTCCGAACCTGCGGCAGCGTTGCGCGACAGCGACAATGTGTGGGGCGGCGGCCGGGTGTGCGTCGCGTAAGAAAGTGATTATTGACGCTTCGGCAATAGAGGTTTGTGGGGAGTATGACTAATGAAAGGGAGTCAACTCGTTATACTGCAGCTTCTGCTTACCAAAGCAGACTTTTTCGTTGACGGAAAAGATCTCCAAACCTTTGTCGGCGCGACTTTCCGGTCGCGCTTTTTTTGCCTGCCTATTGTTCGTACCAGCGCCTGCGGCGCTTGGGCGACTGCGTGTCCGCTTGTTCCTCTCGCGCCGGCATGGCGGGTTGCGCCCAGTCTTCCATCACATAGTGACGCGCATCGAGCGGTGACGCGAGCAGGTTTTGCCAGTGATCGCCGTGCCATGTCGCGTCGAATTCGCTGGCGAACGTTGCGGACGTCGCCGGTGCGCGGCCCGCCGAATTGCTGCGGCGCGCAATGCCGAGCCGGTGTGCGAAGCGTTTGATGCCGTTCAGCATGACAGTCTCCCGCGCCCTTAGAGGCGACGATCAGCATTGCAAATGTTTTTGCGCGCCGCAACCCGGAAAAATACCGAGCTGCGGCCGATTCGCTTGATCGCGGTAGATTTTTCTTTTGCGAAATTAAATGACGAACTGCCCCGGTAATAATGACAGGTGTTGTTGCGGTTAATTAATTTCTCGCTTCGAGTGTACCGATTCCAGTTGTATTTGTATCAAATCGCATAAGAGGTCATCAAAAATTTTCTTGACTGAATTGGATTCCCCCATTTATAAAAGCACCACCAAGCTTGCGGTGCTTCCTGTACGTCGAATGAGGGGGTTGAGGAAGTGCCGGGGCTTTGTGTGACGGTATAAGGGCGTAGCCCGTGTTTATTTTTATTTAGTGGGGAACTAGGAATATGGATACCGGTATCGTGAAATGGTTTAACGATGCTAAGGGCTTCGGCTTTATTACGTCGGACAATGGCGGCGAGGATTTGTTTGCCCATTTCTCCGAAATCAAGATGGACGGCTTCAAGACCCTTAAAGAGAATCAGCGTGTTTCGTTCGAAGTGAAAACCGGCCCGAAAGGTAAGCAAGCCGCGAATATTCAGGCGCTTTGAACGCCTGAAACGCACCGAGGGCCGTGCAACCCCCGCTTAGGCGGGGGTTTTGGTTTTTCGGGAGGGTAGAATGGGGACTGCTAGCGCCGCGGGCTGTCCCCCGCGTCCATCCGACAAAACACGAAGCACCGTCTGCCCGCCATCCATGTCCGCCTCGCCGCTGCTCCACCCTGCGATCGACGCGCCGCTCGCGTTCGTCGATCTCGAAACCACCGGCGGCTCGGCCGTCGAGCATCGCATCACCGAAATTGGCATCGTCGTCGTGAGCCCGGATCACGTGTCGACCTGGACGACGCTCGTCAATCCGCGGCAGGCAATCCCGCCGTTCATCCAGCAACTGACGGGCATCACGAACGACATGGTGCGCGACGCGCCGACGTTCGCCGACGTCGCGTCCGCATTGTTCGAGCGACTCGACGGCAAGCTCTTCGTCGCGCACAACGCGAGCTTCGACCGCGGTTTTCTGCGCGCGGAATTCGAGCGGGCGGGCTTTGCGTTCAATCCCGACGTGCTCTGTACGGTGCGGCTGTCGCGCGTGCTTTTTCCGCGCGAGTCGCGCCACGGGCTCGACGCGCTGATCGAGCGCCACGCGCTCACGCCGTTGGCGCGCCACCGGGCGCTCGCCGACGCGGATCTCATCTGGCAGTTCTGGCAGAAATTGCACAACGCGATACCGGGCGAGCAACTGCGTGAGCAGATCGAGCGCACGACGCGCCGTTTCAAGCTCGCGGGCGAGTTGACGGAAGAGCGCCTGGAGCGCGCGCCCGCCGGTTGCGGCGTCTACGCGCTGTTCGGCGACGACGATGTGCCGCTCTACGTGGGCCGCAGCGTCCGGGTCCGGCAGCGGCTGCGCGCGCTGCTGACGGGCGAGCGGCGCTCGTCGAGGGAAATGCGGCTGGCGCAGCTGGTTCGGCGCGTCGAGTGGCGCGAGACGGGCGGCGAGCTCGGCGCGCTGCTGGCCGAGGCGGACTGGATCGCCGCGCTCGCGCCGTCGTTCAACCGGCGGCCCGACCGAAGCGCGGCGCGCCCGGCTGGCGACGCGAACTGGCCGTTCGACGGGCCGGCCGCGTTCGAGGAGCGCGGCGCATCGAGCGTCTTCCACGTGGTCGACCGCTGGCGCTACGTCGGCGCCGCTTTTTCCATCGAGCAGGCAGCGACGCTTGCGGCTCAGGCGCGCGAGGCGAGCGAACGCGAAGTGGACGCCACGCCAGCGGTGCGCCGCATTCTGCAAACGCATCTCGCGCGCGGGCTGCAGCTGATTCCGCTTGCTAGCGCGGCGCCCGCCGACGCTCAGCCGACGGCGCTTGCGCCGCCCGCCGTGCAGACGTGCGACAGTGCGGTGCCGAGTGCGTCCTTCTGGCCGGAATCGTAGCGCGTCAGTGTTTTCCAGTTCGCGACGCTGCGAGCGAGACGCGACGGGCAATCCGGCGCGTCGCGCAGCGGCGCGACGCGAGCGAGCGCGGCGATCAGCGACTGCGTCAGCCGATCGAGCTGCGGCCGCGTGCTCGTCGCGAGATCGGGCGGGGGGCCCTCGGGACCGTGCGTCGCGCGCCACGTCGCAAAGAGCGCGTTCTGCACCTGCTTGCTCGCCGTGATTTGGTCCTCGAAAAAGGCGCGGGCATAGGCGGGATCCACGCCGTTCGCCGTTGCGCGCCGCTCGACGTCGGCAAGGAGCGCCGCTTCGCGCGGCGAATCCGAGATCGGCTTCTTGTTGATCCACTTCCAGTGGGCGACGGGCTCGGCGAGCGCGAGGCGCTGCGACGCGAGTGCGACGAGGTTCGTGAGCGCGGTGTCGTCGCCGTCGGCGGCGGCGATGCGAGGTGCGGTCAGCACGGCGAGGCCGAGCACGGCGGCGCCCAGGCTTGCGCGAAGCGACAGTTTCATGGCGAAAAATGACAATGCCGGCTTGCAGGAGCCGAGCGATGGAAAAAACAGAAGAATAAGCGAAGACGTTGCGCGGCGACGCGGCGCAAGCAGGAGATCAGCGGACGCAGCTACTTCGACCCGGCTGGCCGATGCGGCCCGGGTTCAGCGCAACTTGCCGAGACGAGGAAGCGGTGGAGCGCACGGAAACGTTCGCGAACACGCGACGGCTCACCGGCCCGAACGCGCCGTCAGCGAATGCACGGTCACTTCGGCGTGCACAGCTTGTGCTGCTCGTCGAAGAACGCGCGCACATGCTCGGGCAGCTCGGCGAGAAACTCGACGGCCACGGGCTCTGGGTCCGGGCTCATCACTTTCTCGGGCGGCGGGATGCGGGTTGGCCTTTCGTCCATGATCTCTCTCCTTGGGTAAGGTGATTATCGATCGCAAGTTTTGCTCTGTGCCAGCGTTCAATCGTTAGATTTTGTCTATGTTGCTTAAACGGCACATACATTTGCGTTGATTTGCAGCAATGCGCGATCCCGCACGGATGCGCATCCTACGCAGCGCAATCGCAAACGGCCTTGTTATACTGCGCGCCTCTTTCTACCGAACTGCGATGAAACGTTCGACGCGATGGATGAGCCTCGTCTGGCTGGCGCTGGTACTCAACGTACTGTCGCCCGTCATCGGCTACGCGCGCGCCGCCGCGAACGCGTCCGATACGCCGTTCGCGCTCGAATTGTGCAGCGCAGCGGGCGCGAAACGCATCGTCGTCGATGGCGGGACGCGCCAGGACAACGGCTCGCTCGCGCACGTCGCGCATTGCGTCTACTGTCCCGGCTTCGCCGCCAACGTCGCGCTCGGCTCGAGCGCGCCCGCGTTGCCGAGCTTCGTCCGCGCATTCGTTTATGCGAGCCGCGTCGAGCGGCCCGCCGTCTTTTTCCGCCGCGGCGTGCGCATCGCGCAGCCGCGCGCCCCGCCTGAAACCGTCCCGGTCTGATCCCTGCAATTCGCTCGCGCGTCGCCACGCGTGAGCGCCGTCGCGCGCGCGATACCCCCGCGCCATGTCTGCGCTTCTTCGCGAAGGCCGGCATGGCGCGCGCTCGCCTGCGCGGCGATTCGTCGACCCCGTTTTCAGGATTTGCTTGTCCATGTCCAATGCTCTTGCCGCATACGTCGCGCGCAGGCGGCTCGCGGCCGCCTGTCTCGCGTCATTCGCCTGGCCCGTCGCCCATGCGGCGCCGACGGGCGTCGCGCCTACCGATTCAACGTCCGACGCCGCTGCTGCGACGACGGCATCCGGGAAAACCTTGGATGTCGTCACCGTCACCGCGCGGCGTTCCGCATTCGCGCCCGACACGCCGGGCGTCGTCGAGGCGCTCACGCGCGAGCAGATCGACTCGCACGTCAACGTGACGACCGAAGATGCGCTCAAGTACGCGCCGAACCTGATGGTGCGCCGGCGCTACATCGGCGATCGCAACGCCGTGTTCGCCGGCCGCGACTTCAACGAGCTGCAGAGCGCGCGCGGGCTCGTCTACGCGGACGGCCTCCTGCTGTCCAATCTGCTCGGCTCGAGCTATTCGTACCCGCCGCGCTGGTCGCTGATCCAGCCCGACGACATCGCACGCGTCGACGTGCTGTACGGCCCGTTCTCCGCGCTCTACCCGGGCAACGCGATCGGCTCGACCGTGCAGATCACGACGCGCAAGCCGGAGCGGCTCGAGGCGTCGGTGTCGACGCAGTTCTTCACGCAGCGCTACCGCGACGGCTACGGCTTCGCCGACAGCTTCGGCGGCAACCACCAGACCGCGCGGATCGCCGACCGGATCGGGCGCTTCTGGTACGCGCTGTCGCTCGACCGGCTCGAAAACGACGGCCAGCCGATGCAGTACGCGAGCCCGAACGGCGCGTACGACCAGAGGCTCGGCGCGCCGGTGCCGGTGACGGGCGCGGTCTCCGATGTCGGCCCGAACGGCCGGCCGCGGACGATCGTCGGTGCGCAGACGATCGAGCGCACCGAGCAGCTCAACGAGACGCTGCGCTTCGGCTACGCGTTCACCGATCATATCGACGCGACGGTCACGCTGGGACATTGGGAGAATCACTACCGTCAGCACGGCGACACGTTCCTGCGCGACGCGGCGGGCAACCCGGTGTATGGCGGAAACGTGTCGTTCGGCGGGCGCAACTACACGGTGTCGCCGACCGCGTTCGCGCCGCAGAACGGCGACCAGGAGAACTGGCTGTACGGGCTCGGGCTCGACGCGCGGCTTGCGTCAGGCTGGAAGCTGTCGGCGACCGCGTCCGCGTACGACGTGTCGCGAGACGTGCTGCGCGCGGCGTCGAGTGCGCCCCCCGCCGCGTGGGACGGCGGCGCGGGCACGGTATTCCAGGGCGACGGCACCGGCTGGCGCACCGTCGATCTGCGCGCGGAATCGCCCGACGTGCGCGGGCACCGCTTCACGTTCGGCTATCACTTCGACACTTATTTCCTGCGCAACGCGACCTACAACACGGCGAACTGGTTGAACGCGGTGCCGACGACGCTCGCGAGCAGCTACGGCGGCAACACGCGCACGCAGGCGCTGTACGCGCAGGACGCGTGGCGCTTCGCGCCCGGCTGGCTCGCGACGCTCGGCTTGCGCTACGAGCGCTGGGACGCATACGGCGGCGAACTCGGCAACGCGAACGCGACGCTCGGCTACGCGGATCGCGGCGCGACTGCGCTGTCGCCGAAGCTCGCGCTCGAATGGCAGCCCGCGGACGCGTGGCGCTTCCGGTTGTCGTTCGCGACGGGCACGCGCTTTCCGACCGTCTCCGAGCTGTTTCAGGGAACGATTTCGAACAACGCGATCGTCAACAACAACCCGAACCTGCAGCCGGAAAAGGCGATCGACTGGGACTTCACGGCCGAGCGCGAAGTCGGCTTCGGCATCGTGCGCGCGAGCGTGTTCCAGAGCGATCTGCGCAACTCGATCTACAGCCAGACGACGGTCGCCGGCGCTTCGACGTACACGAACATCTCGAACGTCGACCGCGTGCGCGTGCGGGGCGTCGAGCTCGCGTTTTCGGGGCAGGACGTCGGGATCAAGGGACTCGACGTCGATGCGAACGTGTCCGCGACGAATGCGCAGACGCTTGCCGACACGGCGAATCCGAACTATGTCGGCGCGCGCTGGCCGCGGATTCCGCGAATGCGCGCGAACCTGCTCGCGTCGTACCGCTTCGACGAGCACTGGATGACGAGCATTGGCGTTCGCTATTCGGGGCGCCAGTACAACACGCTCGACAACAGCGACGTGAACCCGAACGTGTACGGCGGCACCAGCTCGTTTACGGTCGTCGACCTGAAGGCGCGTTATCGGTTCGATCGCCATTGGCTTGCGTCGTTCGGCATCGACAACGTCACCGACCGCCGCTACTACGTGTTCCACCCGTATCCGGGCCGGACGTTCTATGGAGAGTTGAAATGGTCGCTGTGAAGCACTTTCTCTCGGGCGGCGCGCTGCTCGCGTTCGCATGCGGTGCGCTCGCGCACGATGTGCAGCCGGCGGCGGGCGCGTCCGCGCCGCATGCCGCGCACGTGGCGATGGACTCGATGACGGCGGGCTCGACGCAAAAGGCGCCGCTCGCGACGGGGGCCGCATTCGATGCACGTCATCGGCTGTGGATCGCATGGGTCGAAGGGCAGCACGTCGTCGTTGCGCATTCGGACGACGCGGGGCGCACGCTGTCCGCGCCCGTGACGGTCAACGCGCTGCCCGAACCGGTCTACACGAGCGCCGAGAATCGGTCGAAGGTCGCCGCGAGCCCGGACGGACGCGCGATCTACGTCACGTGGTCGATGCCGCTCGACGCGCCGTATACCGGAATGGTGCGCTTCTCGCGCTCACTCGACGGCGGCGCGACGTGGTCGGTGCCGATCACCGTGCATCGCGACCGGCAGGCGATCACGCATCGCTTCGACATGCTGACGGTCGATCCGCAAGGCCGAATCTTCGTCGCGTGGATCGACAAGCGCGATCTCGTCGCCGCACAGCGGGCAGGGCGCGCGTACGACGGCGCGGCGATCTACTACGCGGTGTCGACCGACGGCGGCGCGACGTTCGAGCGGGAGCGCAAGGTGACGGATCACACGTGCGACTGCTGCCGGATCGCGATGGCGATCGATCCCGACGGCCGCGTGCAGGCCGCGTGGCGCAACGTGTTTCCGGGGCAGATCCGCGACCACGCGCTCGCGGTGCTGCCCGCATCGGCGGATCGCGCGATCGAGCCCGTGCGCGCGACGTTCTCGAACTGGCACGTCGAAGCGTGTCCCGATCACGGGCCCGCGCTTGCGATCACGACGGACGGCGTGCGTCACCTCGCGTGGTTCGGCGTGGTCGACGGCAAGGCCGACGTGTTCTATTCGCGGCTCGATGCGAGCGGTGTGCCGCTCGGCACGCCGTTCGCGTTCGGCGATGATCCGGCGGCGCCGAGCGAGCAGGCGTCGCACGCGGCGCTCGTTGCGCAGCGCGACACGCTGTGGCTCGCGTGGAAGGCGTTCGACGGCGACGCGATGCGCATCCAGCTGCGCCGTTCCGACGACGGCGGCGCGCATTGGAGCACGCCGCGCACGCTCGCGGAAACATCGGGCGCGAGCGACAACCCGCAATTGCTGCTCGACCGCGGACGCGTCTATCTGTCGTGGCGCACGCGCAACGACGGCTATCGTTTGATCGACGTGGAGGAAAAACGATGATGTGCATCGTCTTCCTGTTCGCGGCGCTCGTCTTCGCGGCGTCGAGCGCCGCAGCCGAGCCGCGGCCGCTGCGCGCGGCGGACGTCGCGTCGCTCTATGCGAGCGGGCGCGGCGCGCCGCTCGTCGTCGAAGTCTGGTCGCTCGACTGCGGCTATTGCCGCGAGAACGCCGCGCATCTCGTCGAATGGCAGCGGCGACATCCGCAGGTGCGGGTCGCGCTCGTCTCGCTCGATTCGCTCGATGAGCATGCACCGCAGCTCGCCGACGCGCTCGCGCAGATGAAGCTACCCGAGCGCGTCGCGCAATACGCGAACGCCGAACCGATGCCGGAGCGGCTGCGTGCGGCGCTCGATCCGGGCTGGCGCGGCGAGCTGCCGCGCACGCTGTGGATCAGTGCGGACGGCGCGCGGCGTGCGAAGAGCGGGCTGCTCGCGCCGGGCGTGCTCGATGCGTGGCTGCAACGTCGGGATAACTGACGATCGGCGTGCTGAAAGCGCTGTCGTCGGCACGCCGGAATCGCTTCGGCTTGCCGACGGCCTGCACGGCGGCGCGTAGCGTCTTGCGCGCGAATGCGCGATCGCGTGCGAAGGACTTTCGAGCAAGGGGGCGATCGGAAGATCGGCGCCAGTGGAGAAAGAGGCGCGGCCGCGAGGATGGAGGGAAGGCGGGGAAAGCGCCCGGCGGCTGTGCGGCGCGCCGGGCGACGCACACGTCAGGCTCGCTTGAATAGCCGGATCACGAACAACAGGATGACGGCGCCGATGACGGCGACGATGATCGAGCTGATGAACCCGCCGCCGATGTGAATGCCGAGAATGCCGGCGAGCCAGCCGCCGATGACTGCGCCGACGATGCCGACGATGATGTCCACGAGCAGCCCGAAGCCGCCGCCCTTCACGAGCAGGCCGGCAAGCCAGCCGGCGATTGCGCCGATGATGAGCCACATAATCAAGCCATGAGCCATGGTGGTCCTCTCCTTTGTTAACTTCCACGAATTAACCGACGTCGGGCGTTGCCTGTGACGTGACGCGGATCACACGCCGATCCCGGAGCGTCGCACACGCAATTTACTGCAATAGACGGGTCAGGATCGTTAAGTAATGTTACGCACCTCGTCCGGATTGACCAAATATTTTTTGCGAGCCGGATTTCGGTGAGCGGATTGAAATAAAAGCGTAAGGAAAATCTGCGCGCGATTCTTTCGTATCGGCAAACGGTGCGCATGCGGCGCTGCAACGAACGCCGAATTGTTCGCGATGCGAAAGGACTCGACGAGAGGGGGCGGCGAACGGGCGCTCTGTGCGGTGCGCCACCGTTCAGAGCGACGAACGAATCCCGTATGTCTTCCGTCGGGCGCGCCAGCGCTGCGCCGCGCCGATGTCTTCGCGCGGCTCGGCTCGCCGCGTCGGACGGCGCATGAGGTTCAATCGGGCGCAAAGGCGGCGAAAAGCGGTGTGTCCTCGGCCGACGCCGAAAATGCCGTCAGGCGCGGATGGGCCGCTTCGTCGACGATTTCCGGCAACACCATCTGCGTGAAGCGCCATGCGATCGCGACGGTCGCGCCCGTTTGCGCGAGCCGGTTGTCGTGCGCGGCGAACCGGGTCCACGGCAATGACGCTTCGAGCGCGCCATATGCGGCGTGCAACTGGCCGCGCACGCGTTCGACCCACGGCTCGTGCTGCTTCTCGGGCGGTCTCAGGCGGCGCTCATAGACGATCTGCACGGTCTTCTCGCACGCGGCGAGCGCGAGGCCCGCGAGCTTCGCCGCGAGTGCGTGCTCGGCCGCGTCGCGCGGACCGGGCGGCGCGTCGGGGGCGGCGATCGCGCGCGCATAGTCGAGAATCAGTGTCGAATCCATCAGGATTTCGCCGTCGTCGAGCAAGAGCGTTGGGGCCTTGACGACCGGATTGATAGCCCGGAACGCGTCGAACTCGCCGAACACCGACACAGGCGTGTGCTCGAATTCGATCCGAAGCAGGCGCAGGCCGATCGCCGCGCGGCGCACGTACGGCGAATCAAGCATGCCGATCAATTTCATCGCGATTCTCCTTGAGCGGGGATGAGATGGGGATGGCGCGGTGCGGCGCGCGACGTTCGCGCGCATCGGCTTCGGCCGGATTCTTCGGCGCGTCGTGCTGCGGCCGGCGAAGCGCGTCCGCACGCAGAAAGTCGTGATGCACGAGGAACTCGAGCAGTGCGTCCGAATCGCGCCGGCAGCGGTCCGGATCGTATTTCAGTTCGCTCGAATACCACTGCGCGACCGAATCGATGCCGAGTTGCGCGACGCGAGCGCGATTCGCGGGCGACGACGTGCAACGCGCCCATGCGAGCCGGTCGCGTTCCGCATAGCTCGCATCGATGTGCGCGTCGGTCGGCGCGCGATACGCTTCGTCGTGGACGATCGCATCGAGCGGCAGCCGGTCGCGTTTCTCGGGGGCTTCGTCCGGATAACCGACGACGAGCGTCGTGATCGGCGCACACGTTTTCGGCAGCGCGAGCGCGGCGGCGATGCCGCGCATCGCGGTCAGCGTCGAACCCATGTAGCACGCGCCGAGGCCGCGGGCCTCGAAACCCAGGCACACGTTCTGCGCGACGATCATCGCGTCGCACAGCGCGGCGTGATGGCCGAGCAGGTTGTTGAAGTTGTCGCGCGCGCGCCCGCGTGCGAGCCAGCGGCGGGTGCGGTAGCAATCGGCGACGAACGTGACGATGAGCGGCGCCTGCAGAATCATCGGCTGCCTGCCGTGCAGCTCGTACAGCCGGCGCTTGCGTTCGGGGTCCTGAGTGAGCACGAGCGATACGCTGTTCAGGTTGCCGAACGACGAAGCACCCGCCACCGCATCCGCGCACACATCGTCGATCAATGTGCGCGGGATCGCATCGGGCCTGTAGCGGCGAATCGACCGGTGCCGCCGCAGCAGATCGGCGAAAGTCGTCATGGCGTCGCCGCCTCCGTGGGCGCGGCGCATTCGGCGAGGCACGCGTCGAGAATCGCGAGCCCGGCTTCGAGCGCGTCGAATCCGATCGTGAGCGGCGCGAGGAGGCGCAGCACGTTGCCGTGCGCGCCGCCCGCGAGCAGCAGCAGCCCGCGCTCGCGAGCAAGCGAGATGCAGCGCCGCGCGATGTCCGTCGCCGGCCGATCGCCATCCGGGTCGCGCAGTTCGACGCCGATCAGCGCGCCGAGTCCGCGCACATCGGCGATGAACGCGTGGCGGCGCTGCATCGCGCGTAGCGACGCCTGCATGATCTCGCCGATCTGCCGCGCGCGCGCGACGAGCCGCTCGCGCTCGATCACGTCGAGCACCGCGAGTGCGGCGGCGCACGCGAGCGGGTTGCCCGCGTACGTGCCGCCGAGCCCGCCCGGCGCGACGGCGTCCACGAGATCCGCGCGGCCCGTCACGCCGGCGAGCGGCAGCCCGGCCGCGATCGATTTGCCGAACACGAGAAGGTCGGGGGCGACGCCCATCTGCTCGATCGCGAAGAATGCGCCGGTGCGCCCGACGCCGCTTTGCACCTCGTCGACGATCATCGCGATGCCGTGCCGGTCGCACAGCTCGCGTACGCGCTCGACGAACGCGACGGGCGCGACCTGCACGCCGCCTTCACCCTGGACGGGTTCGAAAATCAGTGCGGCGATGTCGTCGGGCGCGGCGTCCGCCTGGAAAATCTGCTCGATGCTCGCGAGCGCGTCCGCGACGCTCACGCCGTTCAGTGCGTCGGGATAGCGGGCGCGATGGACGCCGCCCGGCATCGGGCCCATACCGGCCGAGTACGGGCGGACTTTGCCGGTCAGCGCGAGCGTCGCGAACGTGCGGCCGTGAAACGCGTTCGTGAACGCGACGACACCGGTGCGGCCCGTATGCGCGCGCGCGATCTTCAGCGCGCTCTCGACTGCTTCGGATCCCGTACTGAACAACGCCGTCTTGCTCGGATGCGAACCCGGCGCAAGCGCGTTGATCCGCTCGCACACGGCGATATAGTCCGTATACGGCAGTGCCGCGAAGCAGGTGTGCGTGAAGCGTGCGAGCTGAGCTTGCAGCGCGGCGACGACGCGCGGATGAAGATGCCCCGTGTTGAGCACGGCGATGCCGCTCGTGAAGTCGATGTACTCGTTGCCGTCGACGTCCCACACGCGCTCGTTGCTCGCGCGCTCGACGTGGATCGGATGCGCCTGGTGGACGCCGTGCGCGACGGCGTCGGCGCGGCGCCGGTTCCATGCTTCGTTCGATGAACTCATTGTCTCGGTCCTCGATGGACGGGAGAAAGGATGCGGGCCGCGTTCATTTTTCGACGAGCTCGGGCGCGCTCGCGCGGGCGAGATCGGCGTCGGCGCGCGCGGCGAGCGCGAGGCGGTCGCCGTAGCGGTAGCGATCGAGGAAATCGAACTGGCGTGTATTCGGGCCCCGTGCAAGCTTGCTCGCGAGCCCGTCCGGCGCGTGATTCGCCCAGTCGACGAGCGACGCCGCGAACTCGGCCGTCGGCCGCGACACATAGCGGTTCGCGAAATTCGAAAAATCAAGCGGCAGATGCGCGCGGTTGTCGACATAGAGCCGGTGCAGCGTGTCGATCGCGTCCCGCTCGGTCGTCTCCGCACGCTTGAAGCTTTCGAGCGTCGCGCATGCGACGTCGAACATCTGCTCGTAACGGTGGCTTTCGATCGACAGATGGCCCGGATACGTCGCATTCGCGAATGCCGCCTCGAGCGCGTGGTCGTCGCGGACGCGCTGGTAGTCGGCGAGGATCTTGCGCAGCCGCAGCACACCGATGTAGCTGCCGCTCAGCCAGATCCGGAACCATGCGTTCCACAGCGGGAACGACTTGAACGCGGTATACGAATTCGCGACGAGCCGGTCGTTGACGCGGACGACTTCGAGACTGTAGCGCTCGAGCGACGCGAGGTTCTCGCGCTTCCAGACGTCGTCGCGGATGGCGGCGATGAGGCGCGGCGCGAGTCGCACGATCGATTCGAACGTGTTGACGAGGCCGCGCGAGAAGAGCGGATCGACGAAGCCGACTGCATGACCGAGCAGGCAATAGCGGTCGCCGGCCGTCTGGCGGCTCGTGTAGTTGAGCCGCGGCGCGACCGTCCATTCGCGCACGCGCGCCGCATTGACGAAATGCTTGGCGACCGACGGATAATCGGCGAGAAACTGCCGGAACTCGCCCTCCGGATCGCGCGTCGCGGGGCCGTGCTTGCCGATGTCGAACTGCAGGCCGACGCTGCAGAGCGGATTCGTGCTGAACGGCTGGTTGTCGAACGGGATGATCCACAGCCAGCCGCAGTCGAACAGATGATGCAGCGTCGTCTGCGCGAGCGCGATCGGCGCGCCGTGCGTCTCGACGGGTGCGATCGCCTTCTCGTAGAGATCGACGCCGATCATGTGCGTGAAGAGCGAGCGCGTCGTCGCCTGCATCTCGCGTGCGCCTTCGCGCAGTTCAAGCTGGTCGGCGAGCGGCGCGCGATAGCCGGCCGCGTCGACGACGAAGCGCGCACGCAACGGCGGCTCGTCGACGATATCGAGCGTCACGCCGCTTTCGGCGACGTCGATCGCGCGAATCCTCGTCTGCTGCTTGACGACCGCGCCGAGCCGGGCCGCGACGCCGACGTAGTATGCATCGACGTCCTGCCGGAACAGATGCGCCTCGGGTGCGAGCACGGGTGTCGACACGACGTCGGCGATGTCGTGCTCGCGGCGATGGCCGTTCCACGCGAAGCTGAATGCGAGCTTGATGCCCGCCGCGGACGTGCCGATGTGCCGATTGATCGCGGCGATGTTGCCGGGATACGCGAGTTCGGGAATCCCGTAACGCTCGGCGAGGATTTCGAGCAGGATCGCGCTTTCCGGCACCATCGATTCGCCGACTGCGAAGCGCGGATGCGTGCCGGCGTCGAGCAGGATGACGGAAGCGCCGTGCTTCGCGAGGATCGCGGCGAGCATCGCGCCTGCGATGCCCGAGCCGATGATGGCGACGTCGTAGTCTCGTTTCATGATTGCAACTCCGGAAGTGGATGACGTAGAGAACGCGCAAGGGCGCCGGCCGCCGCGTGTCGGCGGGTTCAATCGGCGACGCAAGCGGCGCGCGCATACAGCGTAGTTTTCGCGGTGACGCCTTCGTTCGCGTCGAATTCGGCCGCGACGACGAACAAATAGCGCGCATCGCCGCGCTCCAGCCAGCGCGCGGCGGCGATGTCGGCGAAGCGGCCCGCGTCGGCGGCCGCCATCGTCAGATTCAGCGTCGGCCCGCGAAAGCCGAAGCGCGTGCAGCAGATCGACAGCGCGGCGCCCGCGTTCGCGTGAATGAACGTGAGCGGCGACACGCGCCCGCTGCGCGCGACGTCGTCGATCACCTGCCGCGCGGCGCGTTTCGGAAACGCACTGCCGTAATGGATCATCCCGACGTGCTCGAGATGCGGATCGAGCCGCGCGCGATGCTCGCTGTAGAGCCGCCAGACCGTGTCGAGTACGGGCCACACGGCCGGATCGGCCTGCTTCGCGCCGCCGCGGATGTCGGCCGGCAATTCAGCGTGATTGGCGGTCGAGGATTCGCGCGCGTCGATACAGTCGAGCGCGTGATCCGTCGCGTAATCGAGAGAGCGCGCTCGTGTCATCGCACGTCTCCCCGCTCGAACACGAGGCTTGTGTTGAAGCCGCCGAAGCCGATCGTCACGCTCAGGCCGTACGTCGCATCGAACTCGCTCGGCGTGCGGATCGGCAGCGGCAGGTCGAAGCCGGGCAGCGGTGTGTCGAGTCCGTGAATCGGCGGCGCGATTCCTTCGTTCAGCGAAGTCACGAGTGCGATCGCCTCGAGCGCGCCCGTCGCGCCGAGCGTATGGCCGAACGCGCCCTTCGTCGCGAACACGATCGGCCGCGACGGCGCGAACAGCGACGCGTACGCGGCGCTCTCGATCCGGTCGTTAGTGCGAGTGCCCGAGCCGTGCGCATTCACGATGCCGATGTCCGAGCGCTGCAGACCGGCGTCGCGCAGCGAGCGGTCGACGGCGAGCCGGATGCCATTGCCGTCCTTGTCGGGCGCGGTCAGTCCGGCCGCGTCGTTCGACGAGCCCGCGCCGCGCAGCGTCGCGAGCGGCTTCGTCGGCCGCGCGCCGCGCCGCTCGATCACGAGAAAGCCGACGCCTTCGCCGAGGATCGTGCCGTCGTGCCGATGATCGAAGCTGCGCAGCGTCGTCGCCGACATCGTGCCGAGCCCGCTGTGCGCGAGCCGCTTCGATTCGGTCAGCACGTCGGCGCCACCGCAGATGCAACGGTCGGCGATGCCTGCGCGGATCAGCATTGCGCCGAGCACGAGCGCATCCGAGCCCGACGAGCAGGCGGTCGACAGCGCCGCGTGGGCGATGCCGAGCTTGTCCGCGATGTCGCGTACCCATTGGTCGAGCGGCTCGGCGGCGGCGCGCGCGTCGTCGAGGCGCGCGCCGAAGCTCGTGCCGACGACGAGGAACGTGCGCGTGCCGGCGCGGCCCGCATCGAGCTCCGCGTGTTCGAGTGCATCGGCGGCGACTTCGCGCGTGAGGCGCGCGAGCGTGTCGCGTGCGTCGCCGCGCGCGTCGAGCGCGACTGCGGCGGCGAGATCGTTCTTCAGCGCGTGCGGCGACGGCACGGGCGCGATACCCGTGTCGCCCGCGAGCAGGCGTTGCCAGACGCCGGCGAGCGAGCGGCCGAGCGCCGTATGCCAGGCCATGCCGGTCACGATGATGTCGTCTGTCATCGAAGGCTCCTTGATCGGTCGGAAGAGAACAGGCGATGTGTCGGCACGCTCATTCGTAGATCCGCAGGAATTCGTCGGGCTTCGACGCGTCGAGCGGATTCGGATGGAACGTGTCGCGGATCGTGCGGCCTTCGAGCGAGATCGAGCGCGCGAACGGCTCGCTCTGCAGCCACTTGTCGCTGACGATGAAGCGCGGCTCGACGTCCGCACAATCGAATCCGTCGAGCTCGTCGGGAGCGAGGAACTTGCGGCGCGACTTGTCGAACACCTGGCGGTAGGCGGACGAATCGAAATAACGGATCCGGCCGTCGGCGACGATCGCGTTGATGCAATGCCAGCGCTGCGGCAGATACAGATAGTTCACGTAGATGTTGCGGATCGCATACACGCGCTGGCCGAGCAGCGTGCTCACGAGCGCGCCCGCGACGTCGGACATCTCCGCGCAGAAACACGGCAGGCGCGGCGCGTCGGGCTCGAGGAACGCGCGCAGGTAATCGTCGAGCGAATGCGACGGGATGATCTCGTCGCGATAGCGCGCGTACGTGGCCTCGTGCTCGGCCCATTGCTCACGGGGAACGCTGAGGCGCATGACGACGGGCGGGTAGGTCCTGAATACGTCCGGTTCCTGCGTGATGTGGCACATCCGGGTCGGAACGAAGCGCAGCACATCCTCGATGCTGCGCGGCTCGTGGCGCGCGAGAACGGCGTCGACGAGGCGGCGGGTGTCGTGATTCATCGGATTTTCCTCACTTGTAGAACTCGTGCACCGCGCGATCGACATGCGTGACCGTCAGCGCGGCGGGACGTTCGTAGTGCTTGAGGCCTTTCAGGAGCTGAGCCTTCACGTCGTCGGCGCCGGCCTGATCGACGAGCCGGTCGTCGACGACGATTTCGAGCTGATATCCTGCGATCGCGTCGCCTTGCTTCAGCGGACGCGTCTTGCAGGTCAGCACGCCCGGCAGCGAACGGCAGTGCCGACGGATCGCCGCGAGATTGACCTTCTCATCGTTCAGGATGACGAAATCTGTCTTGCGGTGCTTGAAGAACAGATAGCCTTCGTCGTCGATCTCGAAGATGTCGCCCGTCCTGAGCCAGACGCGGCCGTCAAATTCGACGAGCGGATCGCGCGCGTTGCGGCCGACCTTGCGTTTGAGCAGCGTGCTCGATCGCACGAGCAGTTCGCCTTCACGCGACGACGGCGTATCGCCGAGCACGCACACCTCGGTGCCCTGCATCGGCTTGCCGACCGACGCGAGCCGCCGTTCGTCGACCTCGTGCGCGCGGCAGGTCGCGATTCGCGGCCCGGCTTCCGTCGCGCCGTATGTCAGATACAGCGCCTTGCCCGGAAAGCGCGCGACGAACTCCGCTGCGAGCGCGGGCGGAAGGAAATCGCCGCCGATCGTCAGCGCGCGCAGCGAGGGCGGCAGCGTGTCGGCTGTGTGCGAGAGGATGTCGCGCATCAGCACCGGCGTGACGGAGCTGACGCTGATCCGATGGCGTGCGAGTTCGGAGAAATAGCGTGGCGCAATGAACGGCGGCCCGCTGATCACGAGCTTCGCGCCGCATTCGATGCCGGCGATCGCCTGCGCGACGAGCGCGAACGAATAGAAGAGCGGCAGGTTGACGAGCACGACGTCGCCGGCGTGCAGGCCGATGTCCGCCGCGTGCCGGCGCGCGTTTTCCTGCAGCGATTCGAACGCGTGCACGCAGCCGCTGCTGAATTCCGACGACGTGCCGGACGTCGTCAGGATGACTTCGCCCGGTCCGGCGACGCTTTCGCGTGTTTGCGGAAAGAAGCCGATCTCGCAGCCGGCGCGGCGCTCGACTTTGCCGATCCGGAGCTGTGCGCGCAGCTCCTCGCCGAGACGCGGCTTCACGATCGCGATCGCGCCGAAGTCCTCGGCCATCTGCTTGATCCGCACGACGGGCGTGGTGGGCGACAGCATCGCCGGCGTGTACCCGGCGGCAAGCAGCGAGAAGAAGAGCCTGAGCAGCGTCTTGCCGTTCGGCATCCCGATCAGCACGACGCCGCTCGACGAAAGCGTGGCTCCGGGCAGCGTGGCGACGAGCCGTTCGACGTCGTCGACGGATGCATCGGACCCGGCGAGCGCGGACGCTTCGACAATCAGGCGATCGAAATTGGCGATATGCATGGATGATCCCTCGTTCGGCGCGGCGCGCGCATCATGCGTCGAGCTTGGTGAGAAGGAAGCGCGACAGCACGTCGCAATTCGAGAAGTTCTCGGGCGTGAAGTCGTCGTCGTCGATCTTGATGCCGAACGCCTCTTCGCACTGGTAGCGCAATTCGATGAAACCGATCGAATCGATGCCGATCGTTGACTGGAAGCCGTCGGTCAGGCCGATCTGCTCGGGCTTGATGTCGAGATCGAGCCGGGTGGCGACGATGTCGCGGAGGCGTTCGACGATCTGTTGCTGGGTGTCGGTGATTTGCATGATGTGAAGTCGCTTCGGTCGAGTGGTGAAAGGGAGGCTCAGGTTTGCGGGTCCGCGAGCGGCGCGGCGCCGGGGCGCGTCGCGTAGCGGACGAACGGGGTCGTCATCGCGGTCGTCAGCAGCGCGAACGCGACGAGAATCGTGTAGACCTTTTGCGGCAGCACGCCGAGTTGCAGGCCGATCGACAGCACGATCAGCTCCATCAGCCCGCGCGCGTTCATCAGCGCGCCGATCAGCACCGCGTCGTGCGGCGTGCGAGCGCACCAGCGCGCCGCCGCGTAGGCGCCGCCGAACTTGCCCGCGAATCCGGCGACGAAAAATGCGCCGAACCACGTCCATGCGCCGACGTCGTCGAGCGACGAGATCGACGTGTGCAGGCCGGCGTACGCGAAGAACACCGGTGTCAGCACGACATGCACGAAGCCGCTGAACGTGCGCTGCCACTGGTCGGCGACGACCGGCGCGTCGCGCAGCGCGAGGCCGGCGAGGAGCGCGCCGAACGCACCGTGAAAGCCGAGCGCGTGCGTGGCCGACGCGGACGCGAGCACGCAACCCGCCACGACGACGGCGACGATGCGCACGTTGCCGCGCGCGCTCGCACGCTGCAGCAACGGTCCGACGACGTGGCGCAGCGATGCGACGCACGCGAGCGTGTACAGCGCGATCGATACCATCGACAGCAGCAGCGCGAACCAGTCGCCGTGGCCGGGCTGTGCAACGGACGCGACGAGCGCGAGCAGCAGCCAGCCCGCGACGTCGGTCAGCATCGCCGACGCGAGCGCGGTCGTTGCGCTCGGATGCGCGGACAAGTCGAGGTCGGCGACGATGCGAGCCATCACGGGAACGGCCGACACGCCGAGCGCGACGCCGCAGAAGAGCGCATAGGGGACGCTCGCGTAGCCTGCGGCGAGCGCGTCTTTCGAGCCGAGCGCGACGCCGACGCCGAGCGCGAACGGCAACGCGAGGCCGAGCAGCGCGACGAGGCCCGGCAGGCGGACGTCGGCCCACGAGAACGTGTTCGAGACGCGCAGGTGAAGCCCGACTTCGAACATCAGCAGCACGAGCCCGACTTCGCAAAGCAGCGCGATGCCGGACTGCGTGGCGATGGGAAACAACGCGCGATAGACGTCGGGCGCGAACGCGCCGAATATCGTCGGGCCGAGCAGGATGCCGGCCGCGATTTCGCCGATCACGCGCGCCTGTCCGATCCGCTCGGCGAGATGGCCGCACGCGTGACAGACGGCGATGACGATGGCGAGTTGGAGAAGCCACATATTGCGTCGTTCGAAAAAGCGTTGGACGCCGGCGCGGTGGAAGCCGGCTCGATATCGACACGCAGTCGTCATCCACTAGATGAGGAATGCTATGTATTTGTCGACGAAAATCCCGCTGCGATTCGCTTGTGCGATCGCGGTGACGGAGCGTCGCGGATTTTGCCGATTAAAGGGAGGGCGGCAGGCCGGCAGGATGGGCCGATGGCGGGAAGCCGTGGAGGTGGGGCACGCAGCTTTCGGCCGGCAGACCGGGGCGAGTCGTCTGCCGCGGAACGAGCGGAGGCGGCAAAGGCGGCCGCGACGACTGCCGGTTCAACGCGGGACGCGGAATTCGAGGAACAGCGTCGCGTATTTCATTAAATCGAATAAGCTTGTTCTGATTCATGAGTTTGAAGTCCTGATCTGTTATTCCCGTTTCTCATTTAATGGAATTAATCTAATTAATTATTTGGTTGACTAAAAGCAATAATTCCGGTGAGCAAAGGCTAGTGGACGGAAAGTGGATCGACAAATGAATTTTATATGTCATGTCGATCAAGCACGTTGTTTAAATCTATAAAGGCAGCCAAATTGTATTGACTTCGGCTCAACCACCCATCAGGAAAAATCGATGTTGCCGCCGGGTATTTTTATTTATCCTGTAATGGCTCGCCGATTATTGGCTGAATGTTGATAAAAGGCGAGCGGCCTTCCTCCCGGGCGCCATTCGTTTCGGGAGACGGCGGTCGGATTCGAGATACGTAATTCGACCGATCAAATAAATCGTGTTTCAGGCCAATTCAATCGTCCGGGGAATACGCTTCGCCGTCGCCGCGCGTGTCCGCCCGGCGACGCGGCACATGTCCGGAGGCCGACATCGAGGTCGGCCCCTTTTCTTCGTCGTGAGGCTGCAGTGCTCGAAACCCGTCGTCCGCTGGACGCCATGTCGATCGCAATCATGCTGGTGCTGTGCTTCTGCTGGGGATCGCAGCAGGTACTCATCAAGGTGGCCGCACCGCGCGTCGATCCATTGATGCAGTTGTCGATTCGCTACGGCATCTCCGCGATCGTGCTCGGCTGTTTTCTGTTCTGGCGCCACGGACGCCGCGTGTTGCGGGATGGCACGTTCCGCGCGGGCGTCGCGGTCGGCTTGCTCGTCGCGGTCGAATCGATCGCGATTGCGCAGGGGCTTCGGTACACGTCGTCGAGCCACGTGACCGTGCTGCTCTATACAGGGCCGCTGTTCGCGAGTTTCGGCATGCATTTCACGCACGAGGACGAGCGACTGTCGGCGCTGCAATGGCTGCTGATGTTCGTCGCGTTCTCGGGGATCGTCGTCAGCTTTCTCGGCCGCGACGGCGCGGCGGGCGGCGGCTCGCTCGTCGGCGACGGCTTCGGTCTGCTGTCCGGCATCGCCTGGGGCGCGACCACCGTCGTCGTGAAGCGAACGCGATTGTCGAATGCGCCCGCCGAGAAGACGCTCTTCTATCAGGTCGCGGTGTCGAGCGTCGTCATCCTGCCGCTGACGATTCTGATGGGACGCGCGCGGATCGCCGCGGACGCCGTGACTGTCGCGAATCTCGCGTTCCAGACCGTCGTGCTCGTGCTCGGCACTTTTCTCGCGTGGTACTGGCTGCTGACGAAATATCTCGCGTCGCGGCTGTCGATCATTCAATTGATCACGCCGATCGTCGGCGTGACGCTCGGTTATTTCGCGCTGGACGACGCGCTGAGCGTCTGGTTCGTGTGCGGCGCGGCGATGGTGATCTTCGGCATCGTCGGGATCGGCGTCATCGAGGCGCTCGACCAGGGCCGACGCGCGCGCGATGCACGGCTCGAGCGCGCGCCGACGCGCGCGGATCGCGGCGAACCCATGCCGCTCGCGGTGCCGAGCCGCGGCGGCGCAGGAGCCGCTCGTGACTGATGACGCCGGCAAGCGCGATGCGCTCGGCCGCATCGGCATCGTGGGCGCGGGCCATGTCGGCGTCGCGGTGGCCGCGCGCCTCGTCGCGAGCGGCGTCGGCGGTGATTCGCTGCGGCTCGGCAATCGCGAATCCGCATCTTCGCGCGAGCGCGCGGCCGCGGCCGGCGTTGCCGATCTGCTGACCGACGTGAAAGCGGCCGTCGACAGTTCGGACGTGATCCTGTACGCGGTCCGGCCGGCCGATTGCGCACTGCTTGGCGCGTATCCGCTCGAGTGCGGCCAGAGCGTGATTTCGGTGCTGGCGGGCACGCCGCTCGCGAACGTCGCGCGTCATGCGCGCGGCGCGGGCCGGCTCGCGCGGGCGATGATCAGTTCTCCTGACACCATCGTTGCCGGCCGCTCGATCGGTGCGTTCTATGGCGACGCGAGCGCGCAGGCGAAGGCGTTGTTCGAGCGGATCGGCACCGAGGTCGTCGCGCTGGACGGCGAGGCGCGGTTCGACGCGTTCACCGCGCTCGGGCCGTGCCTGCCGATCGCGCTCACTTACTGCGAAGCCGCGGGCATCGCGCCGCGCGACGACGACGTGCTCGACTGCGCGGCCGCATGCGGGCTCGGCGATTGGCGCCGCGTGCTCGACTGGGCGCAACGGGTGCGGCCGAGGAATTTGGGCGAGGCCGACACGCAGGCGTATCTGAACCACGCGGCGACGCCGGGCGGGATCACCGAGGCGATTCTCCGTTCGCTTCGGACAGGCGGACATCTTTCGGACGCGCTGCGCGACGGCATCCGCCACGGCGCGGCGATGGCCCGTTCTTGACGACTTTGCGCAGCGAGGGACGCACATGCACGACTCGAAGGAAAATCTGATCGTCACCGATTCGCACAATCTCGGCGGAAACAATGAGCGGCTCGCGAAGTTTTACGACGACTGGGCGCACGGG
Source organism: Burkholderia sp. ABCPW 14 (assembly GCF_001523835.1). NCBI lineage: Bacteria > Pseudomonadati > Pseudomonadota > Betaproteobacteria > Burkholderiales > Burkholderiaceae > Burkholderia > Burkholderia sp. ABCPW 14. The sequence continues at coordinate 39,317 of NZ_LOVS01000142.1, forward strand.
TACGAAGCGACTGCGGCGGGCGAGGAATACGTCGGCTATCTGCTGGCGGCGAAGCTGCTCGATTTCGTCCATCAGGTGTATAGCGACGCGCCACGCGACGCGGTGCAGATACTCGACGCGGGCTGCGGAACGGGCCTCGTCGGCGGGCAGCTCGCGAAGTACGGTTACGCGGCGATCGACGGCGTCGATCTGTCGGCGGGGATGATCGACGTCGCGCGCAAGCGCGACGTGTACCGCCGGCTCATCGGCGACGTCGACCTGAACGCGTCGTCGGCGGAGATCGCGACGGGCCGCTACGACTACACGATCTGCTGCGGCGTCTTCATCGACGGGCACGTGAAGGTCGACGCGCTCGGCGAACTGCTGCGCGCGGCGAAGCCGGGCGGTCACGTCGTCGCGAGCGTGCGCGAGAGCTACCTCGCGTCGGAGCCGTTCGCGTCGTATCTCGACGGGCTCGTGCGGGACGGTGTCGCGTCGATCGCGTTCGTCGTCGAGAACGGGCGCTACATCAACGTGAACCGCGCGCATTACTACGTGATCAGGAAATCCGACGATCGAAAGGGCGCGGCGAACGGCGCGGCATGAGATTTCGCGGGGGCGCAGATGCGAACACGGTACGAATCGGGGTCGAGCTGGGAGGATGCGTTCGGCTTTTCGCGGGCGGTTCGCGTCGGCAACCTGTTGTTCGTGTCGAAGACCGGCCCGCTCGGGCCGGACGGCACGATCGCGTCCGACGACGTCGGCGAGCAGACCGACGTCGTGCTGAAAAAGATCGCGGGGATTCTGGCCGATGCGGATTTCGGCGTCGGCGACGTCGTGCAGAGCAGGATGTACCTGACCGACATCGCGCACTGGCAGCGCGCCGCGGCCGTGCACGGCCGCTTTTTCCGCGACGTGCGTCCTGCGTTTACTTTGCTGCACGTGCTGCCGTTTCCGGAGAAGGACATGCGCGTCGCGATCGAGGTGCTCGCGTGCAAGGACGGCTGACGTGCGCGGGCGCGCTGCGTGCGGCGTGTTGCATGCGACGCAGGTTGCGCGCGACGCGACTCAGCTCAGCTCACCGCTCGAACTCGGGCGCGTGGCCGGCGAGCGCGAGGATCGCGTCGATCAATTGCCTGACTTCGGGCGAGTTCGTCGCGGACGGCGCCCAGACGAGCCGGTACTCGTACGGCGACGCGATTCGATACCGGTCGTCGAATACGGGCACGAGCCGGCCGTCGGCGAGATCGTCGGCGATGATCGCCGAGCTGCCGATGATGACGCCGCCGTTCGCGAGGATCTCGTCGACCGCGTAGCCGACGCCTGTAAACGACAGCACGGGCAATGCCTTGCGGCTCGCGCCGCCGCCGGCGATCGCGAACCAGTCGTCCCAGCTCGAATTCTCGTGATGGTTGTTGAGGAACCACGGCGCATGGATGAGGCGCGCGCGCAGCAGATCGTCGGGCGTCGAGACGCCGCCGAGCTCCCGCAGGTACTGCGGCGGGCATACGGGCAGGAAATGCTCGGCGAACAGCGGGCGCGCGTTCAGGCGCGGCAGCGACGTCGGGCAATAGCGGATCGCGAGATCGGCTTCGCCCGTGTCGAGATCGCGGACGTCCGCCGACGGATCGATCGCCAGCGCGATCCCGTTGCCGGCGTCGGCGGTGAGCTTGGCGATGCGCTTGTTGAGCCAGTGGCTGGCGATCGACAGCGTGCAGGTCAGCCGGATCTCGGTCTTGTACTGGTGACGCGCGCGGTTCGTCGCGGCGAGGATCATCGCGAACGCGCGCGACAGGTCGCGCGCGAGCTGCCGGCCGGTTTCGTTCAGGCTCAGGCTGTTCGCCTTGCGGTCGAACAGCTTCACGCCGAGTTCGTCCTCCAGCATCTTGATCTGGCGGCTCACGGCGCCGACCGTGACGTGCAGGTGATGCGCGGCTTCGGTCAGGCTATAGCCGCGCGCGGACACTTCGAACGTACGCAGCGCCGACAGGGAAGGGAGTTTCGACGTGTCTGGCGGATCGGGGCGCATGGGCAGGCTCAATCTGATGGACGCGGAAACGGGGCGGGCGCGCGCCGCAATACGTGCGAATTCACTTTATCACGGCTGTGCGCGCGGTCCGGCGGCGGGCGATGGGCGAGGCGCTCGCACGCTCGACCGGGGCTTGTGCGGGAGGCGTGCTTCGGGCGGGATGCGCGCTGCGAGCTTGTCGATGGCGTCGCTGCGGCGAACGCGATGCGCGCGCGGCGACGAGAAAGCACACGCACAAATCGAAAAGGGCCGCGACGCTTTCGCATCGCAGCCCTTGAATCTTTTGGTGCCGGAGATAGGAGTCGAACCTACGACCTTCGCATTACGAATGCGCTGCTCTACCAACTGAGCTACACCGGCAACAGAGAAATGAAATTATAGGGAGCTAGCGGCGGGCTGACAAGAGGGTTTGGCAAAAAAATCGGCATTTTTTGTCGATGCCGGTCACTGCCTGATTCGACGGGCATGCGGGCGATCGATTCAGGCGGTTTGCCGGCATTCGACTCGCCCGCATCGATCCAAAACGCGTGCTCGCGCCGCGAAGGGCATCTTGCGAGCGACGCCTTGTTCATGCATCACCCGGCCGAGCGGCCCCGCATGCCGCACGGATCGCATGCGAAAGAGCGGGGTGACGCGCGACCGGCGCGGCGCTGCGTTACGACTGGACGTCCTCGTGATAGCGCGTGACGCGCTCGACTTCGTTCTTCGAGCCGAGGATCACCGGCACGCGCTGGTGCAGGCCGGTCGGCTGCACGTCGAGGATGCGCTGCAGGCCCGTCGTCGCCGCGCCGCCCGCCTGCTCGACGATGAACGACATCGGGTTCGCTTCGTACATCAGGCGCAGCTTGCCCGGGCGGTCCGGCGTGCGCTTGTCGGCCGGATACATGAAGATGCCGCCGCGGTTCAGGATCCGGTGCACGTCGGCGACCATCGACGCGATCCAGCGCATGTTGAAGTTCTCGCCGCGCGGGCCGTCGGCGCCTGCGTTCAGCTCGTCGACGTAGCGTTTCACCGGGTCGTACCAGTGGCGCGCGTTCGACGCGTTGATCGCGTATTCGCGCGTGTCCTCCGGAATGCGCAGGTTGCTCTGCGTGAGCACCCACGAGCCGACTTCGCGGTCGAGCGTGAAGCAGTTCACGCCGTTGCCCGTCGTCAGCACGAACACGGTCTGCGGGCCGTACACCGCGTAGCCCGCGGCGACCTGCTCGGTGCCCGGCTGAAGGAACGATTGCTCGGTCGCCTGATGGCCGTCCGGACAGCGCAGCACCGAGAAGATCGTGCCGATCGACACGTTCACGTCGATGTTCGACGAGCCGTCGAGCGGATCGAACACGAGCAGGTATTCGCCGCGCGGGTAGTTCGACGGGATCGGGAAGAACGTCTCCATTTCCTCCGACGCCATCGCGGCGAGGTTGCCGCCCCATTCGTTCGCGTCGAGCAGGATTTCGTTCGACAGGATGTCGAGCTTCTTCTGCACTTCGCCCTGGACGTTCTCGCTGCCGGCCGTGCCGAGCGCTTCGCCCAGTGCGCCCTTGCTCACGTTGTAGCTGATCGCCTTGCACGCGCGCGCGACCACTTCGATCAGAAGGCGCAGGTCCGCGGGGAGGTTGTTGGTCTCACGCTGCTGCTCGATCAGATACTTGGACAGCGTGGTGCGTCGGGTAATGGACATGGGGACTCCGAGAGGCTGACGAATGCGTTGGATGTTGGGATAGGAATAGGCTCGATTTTACCCGCCGCGCCCGGCGGCCGACGGTTTTTCGGCGAAAGCGGGTCGGAACGGCGTGCCGCGCGCCGCCTACAGCAGCTCGATCTCGGGCAGCGACGCGGCGCTCGTCTCGCGCATCGTCGCGACGAAATCGGCCGCGTACGGGCGCGGCGAGAACGCGGGCAGCGTCGCCGCGTAGAGCTCGCCCGACAGCGTCGAGCCGTTTGCGCGCAGCACCGGGCGCGCGCTCACGTAGCGCTTGTCCAGGTAGGTCGCGACCGCCCACAGCGGCAGCGCCGCGACGCCTCGCCGGCTCGCGACGAGTTGCAGGATCGCGACCGTCAGCTCCGACGTGCGCCGCTTCGGCTCGATGCCGGCGGGCTTCAGCACCTGCCTCACGATGTCGAGCATCTCGTCGGGCACCGGATACGTGATGAGCGTCTCGTCGCGGAAGTCGTCCGCGGCAAGCGACGCCCGCTGCGCGAGCGCGTGATCGTTGGCGACGAGCCCGACGATCTGGAAGCGAAAGAGCGGGTGATAGTCGACCGCCTCGCCGGCGTCGGCCTCGGCGACGATCGCGAGATCCGCGCGGTCCTGATGCAGCAGGCCGATCGGGTCCGCGTGAAAGCCCGACACGATGTCGAGCTCGACTTCCGGCCAGCGCTGCCGGAACGCGTCCATCGCGGGCATCAGCCAGTCGAAGCACGTGTGGCACTCGACTGCGATCCGCAGCGCGCCACCTGTGCCGAGCGCGAGACGCGCGATGTCGCGCTCGGCCTCCTCGATCGCGGGCACGACCTGCTCGGCGAGTGCGAGGAGGCGCTTGCCGGCCGCGGTGAACGTGAGCGGCGCGGACTTGCGGACGAAGAGCGGCAGCCCGAAGTGCGTTTCGAGCGCCTTCAACTGATGCGACAGCGCCGACTGCGTCAAGCACAGATACTGTGCGGCGCGCGACAGGTTGCCGGTGTCGCGCAGCGCGACGAGCGTCTGCAGATGCCGGAATTCGAGCGGGGAACGGATCATCGCGGAAAACTCGGCCGGTGACGATATTGAAAAATATTCATGTTATTCGGCAAAAACTTTCGTTTGAGTAATGATAGAGCAAATCCGATACTGCCGGACACTTCTGGAGGATCGAGATGAGCACTGCACACATCCTGGGTTTTCCGCGCATCGGCGCGCAACGCGAATTGAAGTTCGCCCTCGAGCGCTATTGGCGCGACGGCGCCTCGGCCGATGCCGAACGCGCGCTTGCCGATACCGGCCGCGCGTTGCGCGCCGCGCACTGGCGAGCGCAGCGCGACGCCGGGCTCGATTGCGTGACGGTCGGCGACTTCGCCTGGTACGACCACGTGCTGACGACGCTTGCGCACGTCGGCGGCCTGCCGTCGCGGTTCGGCTTCGACGCGCGCGCGCTCACGCTCGCCGATTACTTCGCGGCCGCGCGCGGCAACGCCGCGCAGCCGGCGATGGAAATGACAAAGTGGTTCGATACGAATTACCACTACCTCGTGCCAGAGTATTCGCCGGCGACGACGTTCGGGCCGGGCGTCGAGTGGCTGTTCGACGAAGTGCGGGAAGCACGCGCGCTCGGCCATTCGGCGAAAGCGGCGCTTGTCGGCCCGCTCACGCTGCTGTGGCTCGGCAAGGCGCGCGACGGGCTCGCCGATCGCCTCGAACTGCTGCCGCGCCTGCTGCCCGCGTACCGTTCGCTGCTCGCGCGGCTGAAGGAAGAGGGCGTCGACTGGGTGCAGATCGACGAGCCGATTTTCGCGCTCGATCTGCCCGCCGCGTGGCGCGACGCGGCGCAGCCGACCTACGAAGCGCTCGTGCCGGACGCGCCGAAGCTGCTCGTCGCGACGTACTTCGACGATGCGAGCGAGCACGCGGCGCGCTTGAAGGCGCTGCCCGTCGCGGGCCTGCACATCGATCTCGTGCGCGGCGACGCGCAGCTCGACGCGTTCGTCGCCGATTATCCGGCCGACAAGGTGCTGTCGTGCGGGATCGTCGACGGCCGCAACGTGTGGCGCAACGACCTCGACCGTTCGCTCGCGCGGCTCGCGCCGGTGCGCGACGTGCTCGGCGAGCGGCTGTGGGTCGCGACGAGCTGCTCGCTGCTGCACGCGCCCGTCGATCTCGCGCACGAGCCGAAGCTCGACGACGAGCTGAAGGCGTGGCTCGCGTTCGCGGTGCAGAAGACGCGCGAGGTCGCGGCGCTGCGCGACGCGCTCGTGAAGGGGCGCGCGGCGGTCGCGGCGGAATTCGACGATGCGGCGGCGGCGGCGGCCGCGCGGCGCACGTCGGCGCGCATCCACAACCCGCTCGTGAAGCGCCGCGTCGAGGCATTGACCGACGCCGACGCGCGCCGCGCGAGCGCGTATCCGGCGCGCGCGGCCGCGCAGCGAGCGCGGTTCGACCTGCCGCTGTTGCCGACGACGACGATCGGCTCGTTTCCGCAGACGCAGGAGATTCGCCGTGCGCGCGCGGCGTTCAAGCAGGGCGTGCTCGATCATCTCGGCTATCTGGAAGCGATGCGTGAGCAGGTGCGCATCGCGATCGACAAGCAGCTCGCGTACGGACTCGACGTGCTCGTGCACGGCGAGGCGGAGCGCAACGATATGGTCGAATACTTCGGCGAGCTGCTGTGGGGCTTCGCGATCACGAGCAACGGCTGGGTGCAGAGCTACGGCTCGCGCTGCGTGAAGCCGCCGCTCGTCTACGGCGACGTCTATCTGCCGGAGCCGATGACGGTCGGCTGGGCGACCTATGCGCAGAACCTCACGACGAAGCCGGTGAAGGGCATGCTGACGGGGCCCGTGACGATGCTGCAATGGTCGTTCGTGCGCGACGACCAGCCGCGCGCGACGACCGCGCTGCAGATCGCGCTCGCGCTGCGACAGGAGACGCTCGATCTCGAGAAGGCCGGCATCGGGATGATCCAGATCGACGAGCCGGCGCTGCGCGAGGGGCTGCCGCTGAAGCTGCGCGAGCGCGCCGCGTATCTCGACTGGGCGGTGCGCGCGTTCAAGATCGCGTCGTCGGGTGTCGCCGACGCGACGCAGGTCCACACGCACATGTGCTATTCGGAGTTCGGCGACATCCTGCCGTCGATCGCCGCGCTCGACGCCGACGTGATCTCGATCGAGACGACCCGCTCGAACATGGAACTGCTCGACGCATTCGAGACGTTCGAGTATCCGAACGATATCGGGCCGGGCGTCTACGACATCCATTCGCCGCGCGTGCCCGGCGCGGACGAGATCGAGCGGCTCATCCTGCTCGCGCTCGAGCGGATTCCGGCGGAGCGCTTATGGGTGAATCCGGACTGCGGATTGAAGACGCGCGAATGGCAGCAGGTCGACGCGGCGCTCGCCGCGATGGTCGAAGCGGCGAAGCGCGTGCGCGAGACGGTCGCGCAAACGGCGCTCGTGTGATTCGACGCGGCAGCGCGTAGCGATGGGCGCGCGGCGCGTGTATGCGCCGCGCGTCGACGCGCTCATGCCGCGCGGACGCCACGCGATTCGTATCGATTCGTATCGATTCGCTGGTTCGACAAAAAGGCCGGCACCGCATGACGCGATACCGGCCTTTTCGTTTTCGTCTACCGCTGCGGAAAATACGGCGCGCCGTCAGGCGAGCGCCTTCTCGACGATCTCCCGCACGTCGCGCGACTGCGCGTTCGCGGCGACGCGTTCGAGCGCGTCGCGCATCTTGTCGCGCAGCGCCGGCGTGAAGCGCCGCCACATCTCGAGCGCGCGCGCGAGCCGCGCGGCGACCTGCGGATTGAGCGCGTCGAGCGCGAGCACCTGTTCGGCCCAGAACGCGTAGCCCGAGCCGTCGGCCGCATGGAACTGCGCGGGGTTCGCCGAGCAGAAGCCGAAGATCAGCGAGCGCGCGCGGTTCGGATTCTTCAGGTTGAATGCCGGATGCGCGAGGAGCCCGCGTACGACGTCGAGCGTCGGATGCTCGGGCGTCCCGCGCCGCGTCGCCTGCATCGAGAACCACTTGTCGATCACGAGCGCTTCCTTCTCGAAGCGGCGATAGAAGTCGTCGAGCGCGCGATCTGCTGACTGCGCGGCGTCGGCCGAGCCCGCGGCCGACGACAGCAGCGCGACGAGCGCGGATGCGCGGTCGGTCATGTTGTTTGCTGCATCGTATTGCGCGTTCGCGAGACGGATCGCGTCGGCCGGCTCGTCGAGTTCGGCGAGGTACGCGAGCGCGAGGTTCTTCAGCGCGCGGTGGCCCGCGTCGTCGGGCGTCGGCGCATACGCGCCCGGCGTCTGGTGGCGTTCGTGGATCGCGAGCCAGTCGCCGCGCAGCGCCGTGGCGAGCTGGCGGCGCACGAACTGGCGCGCGCGGTGGACGGCGGCCGGATCGGCCTCGGTCATCTGATCGGCGAGGTAAGCCTCCGACGGCAGCGTGAGCGCGAGTTCGCGGAACGCGGGCGACAACGTGTCGTCGGTCAGCACGCGCCTGAACGCGGCGATGAACGCATCGTCGAGTGCGAGCGGCTGTTGCGCGGCCGCGCGCGCGGCGAGCGTCAGCAGCGCGCGCGTCGCGAGGCGCTGGCCTGCTTCCCAGCGGTTGAACGGATCGCTGTCGTGCGCGAGCAGGAACGCCAGTTCCTCGTCGCGGTAGTCGTACTCGACGATCACGGGCGCCGAGAAGTTGCGCAGCAGCGACGGCAGCGGCGCCTCGTCGACGTCGACGAATGTAAACGTCGCCTCGGTTTCGGCCAGCTCGAGCACGCGCGTCGTGCCGGCCGCGGCCGCCTCGCCTTCGACGCGCAGCGGCAGGTCGCGGCCGTCGGCGCCGATCAGGCCGATCGCGAACGGGATCAGGAGCGGCCCGTTCTGCGTCTCGCGCGCCGCGGGCGCGGCGTCGCCGTAGCCTTGCCGCAGCGTCACCGAGTAACGCTCCGCGGCGGCGTCGTACGCAGTCCGGACCGTCACGCGCGGCGTGCCCGCCTGGCTGTACCAGCGTTCGAACTGCGCGAGGTCGCGGCCGTTCGCGTCGGCCATCGCGTGACGGAAGTCGTCGCACGTGACCGCCTGCCCGTCGTGACGCCGGAAATACAGATCCATCCCCTTGCGGAAGCCGTCGCGGCCGAGCAGCGTCTGGTACATCCGCACGACTTCCGAACCCTTCTCGTAGACAGTCATCGTGTAGAAGTTGTTGATCTCGACGTAGCTCTCGGGCCGCACCGGGTGCGCCATCGGGCCCGCGTCCTCGGCGAACTGAAGCTGGCGCAGCACGCGCACGTCCTCGATCCGCTTGACCGCGCGCGCGGCCGCGTTCTCGCCGTCGCCCGCCGACATGTCGGCCGAGAATTCCTGATCGCGGAACACGGTCAGGCCTTCCTTCAGGCTCAACTGGAACCAGTCGCGGCAGGTCACGCGGTTGCCGGTCCAGTTGTGGAAATACTCGTGGCCGACGACCGATTCGATGTTCGCGAAGTCGACGTCGGTCGCCGTCTCCGGATTCGCGAGCACGTACTTCGTGTTGAAGATGTTGAGCCCCTTGTTCTCCATCGCGCCCATGTTGAAATCGCCGACGGCGACGATCATGAAGCGGTCGAGATCGAGCTCGAGGCCGAAGCGCCGCTCGTCCCAGCGGATCGAGTGGATCAGCGAATCCATCGCGTGGCGGGTCTTGTCGAGATCCTGCGGCTCGACCCATACCTGCAGCAGCTTTTCCTTGCCGCCGCCCGATGTGATCTTTTCCTCGAGCCTGACGAGCTTGCCCGCGACGAGCGCGAACAGGTAGCTCGGCTTCTTGAACGGGTCTTCCCATTTCGCGAAGTGGCGGCCGCCCGGCAGCTCGCCCGAATCGACGAGGTTGCCGTTCGACAGCAGCACCGGGTACGCGGCCTTGTCCGCGCGCAGCGTGACCGTGTACGACGCCATCACGTCGGGGCGGTCGACGAAGTAGGTGATGCGCCGGAAGCCTTCCGCCTCGCACTGCGTGAAGAAGTTGCCGCTCGACACGTAGAGGCCGGACAGCGTCGTGTTCGATTCGGGCGCGCATGCGTTCTCGATCGTCAGCTCGAACGCGCCGGGCACGTTCTCGATGGTCAGGCCGTGCTCGTGCGCGCGCACGGCGTCGTACGGCTCGCCGTCGACGCGCGCGCCGACGAACGCGAGCGCTTCGCCCATCAGCTCGAAATGCGGCGCGGGCGCGGCGTCCGGGTTGCGGCGCACGCGCATCGTGTTCTTGACGATCGTGCGCGCGGGATCGAGATCGAATTCGAGCGCGACGGCGTCGATCAGGAACGCAGGCGGCGTGTAGTCGCTGCGGCGGATCACGGCGGAGGGAGCGGCGGTATCGGACATGTCGATCGTGGGCGTAAGAAAGAGAGGGGGCGCGCCGACCGGGCAGCGCGGCAGCAAGAGCCCATTGTACAAAGCCTTTGCACACGGTGCGCGGGACGAACTTTTCGGCGGCGGGAACGGTCTTTGTATTATCGGCGCGGCGCTCGCGCGACGGCGTATGATCCGGTCATCGCGACGTCCGGCCAGCCCGCGCGGTGCCACCGACCAAGAGGACGAACATGAAACGCAATCCCATCATCCGCGGCGCGGCGCTCGTCGCGGGTGCCCTGATCGTGCTGCTGTCCGGCTGCACGTCCTACGTCACGACGCAGGTCACGGCGTTCTCGAACTGGAGCGGCAGCGACGCGACGCGCAGCTACGCGTTCGTCCGGACCGCCGAGCAGCAGAACAGCCTCGAGCAGTCGACCTACGAGCAGATCGTCGGCAACGAGCTGTCGACCTACGCGTTCACCCGCGTGCCGGCGAAGGACGCGCGCTACCTCGTCGGCCTCGCGTACGGCATCAAGAGCGACTGGGTGTCGGTGCCGCAGCCCGTCTATTACGACCCGTGGTTCGGCCCCGGCCCGTACTGGCGCGGCGGCCCCTGGGGGCCGTTCGGTCCGTGGGGACCGTTTCCGGCGGGCTACGTGAACCAGAGCTACCAGATCTTCCAGCGCACGCTCGAGATCCGGATCACAGAGCGCGCGACGGGCAAGGAGGTCTACAACGTCGCGGCGCGCAACGCAGGCGAGGGCTCGTCGCTGCTGCAGGCGATGCCGTATCTCGCCCGTGCGGCGCTTGCGGACTTTCCGCTCGGCAACGGCACCGTGCGCACGGTGCGGCTGCCCGTCGACAAGAACGGCGCGCCCGCGCCGATGCCTTCGAACGAGCGCGCGGTGCCGGCCGCGCCCGCATCCGGCGCCGCAACGGTGCCGGCGCGTTGAACGGCCGACCTGGCGAGGCGGGAAGCCGATGAAGCGGCAAGTCAAAGATGCGGCACATCGGCGAAGCGGGCGTTGCGCCAGGCCGGCAGACAACAGGCCGCAGCCTCCGCCGTGAGCCGCTGCAGTGCGCCGTGGGGGGCTGCGCCAGCGAATGTTCCGCCGGCCTGATGCGGCTTTCGTGCCGTCAAGCGCCACCGTGGACGAACGCGAGCGCGCCGAGCACGATGAACAGTACGGCCGCGATGCCGTGGACGAGCTTCGTCGGCAGCCGGTGCGCGAAACGGTCGCCGAGCAGGATCGCCGGCACGTTCGCGAGCATCATTCCGAACGTCGTGCCGGCGACGACGCCGATGTAATCCTGGAAGCGCGCGGCGAGCGCGACGGTCGCGATCTGCGTCTTGTCGCCCATTTCCGCGAGGAAGAATGCGACGAACGTCGCGCCGAACACGCCGAGCCGCGAGCGGTTCGCGTTTGCCTCGTCGGCGTCGAGCTTGTCCGGCACGAGAATCCACAAGCCCATCCCGATGAACGAGATCGCGAGCGCCCAGCGCATCACCGACGGCGTCAGATACACGCCGAGCCATTCGCCGAGCGCGCCGGCGAAGCCGTGGTTGATCAGGGTCGCGGCGAAGACGCCGACGATGATCGGCAACGGCTTGCGGTAGCGGGCGGCGAGGACGAGGGAGAGCAACTGGGTCTTGTCGCCGATTTCGGCGAGGGCGACAGCGCCTGTCGAGATCAGGAAGGCTTGAGTCACGGAACGGATATCCCTGGGCCTGGTTGAACGCGAGCGACGATTCGCCGCGCGCCGGGCCCATCTACGGCGTGCGGTGAACCATCGGTCTCGCCAGGCCTTGCGGGCTGCGTCCGCCATGGCCGCGACGGCCAAGTCTGTTGACGGACGCCTCCGTCACGAGCGCGCCGGGCGGCGTCGGCTCGAGCGGAGCGGCTACTCCCCAATGAGGAGCGGATTCTAGCACGCCTTTTTGGCATGAAGGGAAGGATTGTTGCGGTTCGTCGCCTCGGGCGGGGCAACGCGTGCAATCGATGCGGCGAGGGATGTCGCAGGCGCTCGCGTGGGTCGACGGACGCGGGCGGCATGGGCGAAAGCGGGGCAAGCGCGGGCGACGCGTCGGGGCAAGACAAGCAGGGAAGCGCCGGTCGCGTCCGGTTCGAATTCGAGGGCATGGATGGGGGCGGACGGCAGGCGGTCCGGCGAGGCCGCGAGCCGGAGCCGCGTTCGTCGGCGTTTCGATGCTTGCCGACGTGTGTCGGCGCGCGTCGGTCTCTGCGCAGTCGCGGCTGCTGCACTGCAGCGTCGCGCGGGATCGTCATTCGAACGTCGATCGATGCGCGCCGACGTAGCCGGACCGCCGGCGCGTGTTCTCGCCGAACGGCCCGTCGTCTACCCGCGCATTCAGCTCGCGTGCGCGCCGTCGCGCCGATGCACGCAGCGGCCCGCCGCGTACGTGCGGTAGACCGCGCGATCGTCGCCGAGCAATGCGAGCGCGAACAGCAGTTCCTCGAGCGATTCCGCGCGCGCCGTGCGGCGCGCGAGAAGCGGCGTCGCGGCCGGATCGAGCACGACGAAGTCGGCTTCCGTGCGCGGCGCGAGCGTGCCGATCGTGTCCGCGAGATCGAGCGCGTGCGCGGCGCCCGCCGTCGCGAGCCAGAACATCCGCGTCGCGCTCAGATGATGGCCCGTCATCCGTGCGATCTTGTGCGCCTCGTTCATCGTTTGCAGCATCGAGAACGACGTGCCGCCGCCGACGTCGGTCGCGAGCGTAACAGCCATCCGCTGCGCGTTCGCGCGATCGAAATCGAATAGGCCGCTGCCGAGGAACAGGTTCGACGTCGGGCAGTGCGCGGCGATCGCGCCCGTTTCCGCGAAGCGCCGGCGATCGGTGTCGTCGAGATGGATGCAATGGCCGTACACCGCGCGGCGGCGCAGCAGGCCGTAGTGATCGTAGACGTCGAGATAGCTGCGGCGCTCGGGGAACAGCGCGGCCGCCCAGCGGATCTCGTCGAGATTTTCCGCGACGTGACTCTGGATGAACACGTCCGGATTGCGCTTCGCGAGCGCGCCGCACGCTTCGAGTTGCTCGTGCGTCGACGTCGGCGCGAAGCGCGGCGTCAGCGCATACAGCTGCCGGCCGTGGCCGTGCCAGCGGCCGATCAGCTCGGCGCTGTCGTCGTAGCCCGACTGCGCGGTATCGCGCAGGAATTCGGGGCAGTTGCGGTCCATCAGCACCTTGCCCGCCACCATCCGCAGGCCGCGCGCGTCGCTCGCCTCGAAGAACGCGTCGGCCGACTGTTTGTGCACCGTGCAGTAGACGAGCGCCGTCGTCGTGCCGCACGCAAGCAGCGTATCGAGGAAGAACTCGGAGACGTCGCGCGCATGCGCGGGATCGGCGAAGCGCCGCTCGGTCGGGAACGTGTAGCGGTCGAGCCACGGCAGGAGGCCCGGCGCGGGCGACGCGATCATTTCGGTCTGCGGATAATGGACGTGCGTGTCGATGAAGCCGGGCACAATCAGCTTGTCGCGCATCTCGACGAGCGTTGCGCCGGGTGCGAGACACGGCGCGAGCGCCGCGTGCGCGCCGGCCGCGACGACGCGTCCGTCGTCGACGATCAGCAGACCGTCTTCGTCGTACGCGGCCATCTCGGCCGACTGCGCGGGATCGCCGTTGAACGTCAGCAGGCGCGCGCGGAAAGCGGTTTGAGTCATCGTAGGGAATCCGTATCGATTGAAGTCAGAGCTGCGCGACGAGAAGAACCGACAGCGCGGCGACGACCCACATCGCCGGCTTCACGTCGTGGCGGCGGCCCGTGAAGAGCTTCAGCACGACGAACGCGAGGAAGCCGTAGGCGATGCCTTCGGTGATCGAGTACGTGAGTGGAATCAGGATCATCGCGAGGAAAGCGGGGATCGCCTCGTCGAAGCGATGCCATTCGATCTTCGCGATCGATTCCATCATGAACACGCCGACGAGCACGAGCGCGGGCGCCGTCGCGATCGCGGGCACGAGCGAGAGCAGCGGCGACAGGAACAGGAACGGCACGAAGCATAAGCCCGCGACCACCGCAACGAGGCCCGTGCGGCCGCCCGTCGAGATGCCCGCCGCCGATTCGATGTACGCGTTCGCGGGGCTCGTGCCGAGCGGCGCCGACACGACGGCCGAGAACGCGTCGACGATCATCGATTGACGGATGTTGCGCGGATTGCCGTCGCGGTCGCGCAGGTTGCCGGCTTCCGAGATCGCCATGAAAGTCGACAGCGCGTCGAAGAACGCGGTGAACAGCATCACGAAGATGAACGGCCAGTATGCGAATTTCAGCGAGCCGAGCAGATCGAGCTGGCCGATCGCCGAGAAGTCCGGCGCGCAGACGAAGCCGTTCCAGTTGACGAGGGTCTTCGTCGCGATCGCGGCGGGCCAGTAGGCGCTGCCGTCGCCCCACAGGCGGCCGATCGGAATCGCGAGCAGCGTCGTCGCAACGATGCCGAGCATGAGCGCGCCCGTCACGCGGCGCACGACGAGCACGGTCGTGATCGCGAGGCCGATCAGGAACGTGACGATCATCGGATTGAGCGATGTCGCATGGACGATCGTCACCGGATCGCCGACGATGAATTTCGCGTTCACGAGCCCGATCAGGCTGATGAAAAGGCCGATTCCGCACGATACGGCGTGCCGCAGGTTGGCCGGAATCGCGTCGACGACGAGCTTGCGCGCGTTGAACGCGGCGAGCGTCGCGAACAGCACGCCTGCCCAGAATACGCAGCCGAGCGCGGTTTGCCACGGCATCTTGCCGCCGTGGACCATCACGAATGTGAAGAGGGCGTTCATGCCCATGCCCGGCGCGACGAGCACCGGGTTGCGTGCGTAGAGGCCCATCGCGCAGCTGCCGAGGAAGCTGACGATCACGGTCGCCGTCAGCGCGGCCGGAAACGGCACGCCCGCCTGCGACAGGATGCCGGGATTGACGACGATGATGTACATCGCGGTCAGGAACGTCGTCACGCCGGCGACGATCTCGGTGCGCAGCCGCGAGCCGGACTCGCGGATGCCGAAATGGCGCTCGAGCGCCGAGCGCTTCGCGGGCGCGGCCGTGCCTTGATAGAGGTCCATCGCTAAGCTCTCCTCAGAGTCTCGTGTCGAGCGTGCCGCATCGCGACGCACGCCTCCCGCATGCGGCGCGCGCGCGTTGTGCGGCCGTCAGGCCGCGTGCCAGTGCGCGTCGAGCTTCGCGATCAGCGCCGCGCGTTCGTCGGCGTTCACGAACGACGCTTCGAAGCCGTTCCTGATTACCGTGTAGACGTCTTCGTCGCCAAGCTTCAGCGCGTCGACGGTCGCGAAGTAGTTTTCGTTGACGTAGCCGCCGAAATACGCGGGATCGTCGGAGTTGATCGTCACCGCGACGCCGCGATCGAGCAGGTCCTTCAGCGTGTGCTTCGTCAGGTCGTCGAACACGCAGAGCTTCAGGTTCGACAGCGGGCAGACGGTGAGCGCGATCTTCGCGTTCGCGAGGCGCGCGACGAGCGCCGCGTCTTCCGAGCTGCGCACGCCGTGATCGACGCGATCCACTTTCAGCACGTCGAGCGCTTCCGTCACGTATTCGGGCGGGCCTTCCTCGCCCGCGTGCGCGACGAGCTTGAGGCCCCGCTCGCGCGCCTTTTCGAACACGCGCGCGAACTTCGACGGCGGATTGCCGCGCTCGGACGAGTCGAGGCCGACGCCGATCAGGCGATGCGCATAGCGCTCGAAGAGGGGCAGCGCCGCTTCGAACGTCGCGAGCGCGTCTTCCTCCGACAGGTGGCGCAGGAAGCAGAGGATCAGCTTGCTCGAGAGGCCGCGCGGCTCGGCATCGGCGAGCGCGCGATCGATGCCCGCGACGACCGTCTCGATCGGCACGCCGCGCTCGGTGTGCGTCTGCGGATCGAAGAAGATCTCCGCGTGCGCGACGTGATCGGCGAGCGCGCGCTCGACGTACGCGGCCGTCATGTCGTAGAAGTCCTGCTCGGTGAGGAGCACGCTCGCGCCCGCGTAGTAGATGTCGAGGAACGACTGCAGATCCGCGAATGCGTACGCGGCGCGCAGCGCGTCGATCGAATCGTACGCGAGCTTCACGTCGTTGCGCTGCGCGAGCTTGAAGATCAGCTCGGGCTCGAGCGAGCCTTCGATGTGGATGTGCAGCTCCGCCTTCGGCGCGCGGGCGATCTTGTCTTTGAGTGTCGGGGTCATTGTGGTATCGGTTGTCGCATCTTGGTTTGAATGACGGCGATTCAGTGCGCGCCGGCGCCGAACGGCGAAGGCGGCGCGGCCGGATGCTCGTGCGCGCGCCGTGCATCGACGGCCTGCAGGATCTGTGCGGCGACCGCGATCGCAATGGCCTCGGGCGCCTTGTCGACGATGCCGGGCACGCCGATCGGGCACTGCATCCGCGCGATCTGCAGCGGATCGATCCCGCGCGCGGCGAGCCGGTGCTCGAACTGCATCCGCTTCGTGCGCGAGCCGATCATCCCGAAGTACGCGTAGTCGCCGCGCATGAGGATCCGGTGCGCGAGCTCGAGATCGCGGGCGTGATTGTGCGTCATCACGACGAAGTACGCACCGGGCTGCGCTTCGTCGACCGCTTCGTCGGGGGCATCGTTCGCGTCGAGCGCGAGGTTGCGGATGCCCGCGAGCGAGTCGGGCGGCGGGAACTGCGCGTCGCGCTCGTCGACCCAGCGCACGTGGCACGGCAGCGTCGCGAGCACGCGCACGAGCGCCGCGCCGACATGTCCGGCGCCGAACAGCACGACCGAGAACGCGCGCGGCGCGATCGTCTCGGTCAACAGCGACGCGCCGCCCGTGTCCCACAGCAGGCAGTCGGGGCGCGCGGCGCCTGGCTCGGGCTCGCTCAGCATCACCACGTCGGGGTCGGGGCCGAACGATACGCTGCGCACAGTCGGCGCGCCCGCCGCCGTGCGCTTCGCGAGCGACGTGACCCAGCCGAGGTCGGCGATGTCGAGCCGCTCGAATGCGAGCATGACCGCGCCGCCGCAGCATTGGCCGAGGCTCGGGCCGAGCGCGAGCCGCTCGAGCCGGCGCGCGTGCGGCGTGCGCGCGCCCTCCTTGAGCAATTGTCGTGCGATCTCGATCGCCTTCCATTCGAGATGGCCGCCGCCGATCGTATGGCGCGCGGCGTCGCGCGTGACGAGCATCTTCGTGCCCGCGTCGCGCGGCGCGGAGCCGTCGACGCGGGCGACCGTCACGAGGACGGCCGCGTCGCCGCGGGCGAGCAGATGCTGCAGGTCGGTGAGCCAGGTTTCCATCCGGCGCTTCTCCAGAATCAGACCGTGACGGCCGGGCGGGCGGCGGTTGCCGCGTGGATGACGCGTCGCGCTCGTGTGGCGCGGGCGGTGTCGAGATTCGTCGCGCGCGGCGTCAGTCGAGGGGCGGCTGCGGCGATAACGCAGCGGCGCTTCGTGCCGCGGTGCAGCGATCGCGGAATCGCAGCGGAAGGCCGCGGCACGCGGAACGGGAAGCTGATGCCGTTAGCCCGGTCGCCAAAGTCGATGCGGCACGCGCCGAAAACCCGGCAAAGGCGAGCGGCGTCGCGCGTCGCATGCGCGACGCATCGGCTGACGTCGAACGTTCGGATGCGCGACGAACGGGCGCGATGCGCGTCGTCGGCAGGCCGCACGCCTCGCGTGTCGTCGCGCGGGGCGGCGCGGACGAGGCCGCGGCGGGAAATGCGGATGGTTTGCGTTGTCATGGCGAATCCACGGGACATTGCGGATCAGGCGCGCGTTACGCTGGGTCGAGAGGCTCCCGCCACGCGCACGTAGATCGCCATCCGGAAACGAAGATAGCACCGCAAAAATGCGGCGGTATGGCGTGGCGATGATGCGGGCTATTCGGCGGCGATCATGATGCACATAGGATTCGCGCGCCGGGCCGAAGTTGCCGGGCGGCGGGAAACCGTCGCGCTGCGCGGTTTGCGGCCGATTGGAAAAGCCGACGCGGCGCCCGCACGAGCCCGCTGCGTCGGCGCGGCGGGCGAAGCGGCCCGAAACGTGCGCGACGGCGGCGGCGGGGCGGGATCGCCCGCCGCTTCGCGGCCTCGCAGCGGACGTCAGCGCAGCCGGCCGCGGTGGCGCAGCAGGTTCACCGCGACGGGCACGACGATCAGCACGAACGCGATCAGCGCCCAGCCGGGCAGCAGGATGCCGAAGATCGGCGGATAGACGGTCTCGCACAGCCCGGCGACCTTGAACACGCCCGGCAGCCAATGCGCGGGCGGCAGACTGTCGACGATCGGCTGCAGTGCATCGAAGCCGCAGCTGAAGCCCGGGTTCATTTGCACGTACAGGTGGCGCGCGGCGGTGCCGACGCCCGCGGCGGCCGACAGCACGATGAGCGCTTCGAACATCGCGATGCCGGCGCCGCTCGTCATTCCCGCGCCGAGAAACGCGAATATCGCGATCAGCAGGAAGAAATAGCGCTGGATGATGCAAAGCGGGCACGGATCCTCGTTCTTCACATATTGCAGGTACAGCGCGCCGGCCAGGAGCGCGAGGCATACGAGGCCGAGCAGCACGAGCAGTTGTCGTTCGCGGCGCAGCGAGAGCGTCAGGTTGTTCATCGAAACGGGATTCCTTCGAGCGGTCAGGAAAATGAATCGTCGAATTTTAACGCGAATGCCGCGTCGTATTCCGACGGCGCGGCGTCGAGCGCTCGGGCGGCGTCAGCGGATCGTCGCGAGCACGGCCTCGGCCGCCTGGCCGATCGCGAGGAGCGCGTCGTCGTGGTGCGGCGCGGCGGCGAGCATCAGGCCGACGGGCGCCGTATCGCGCGGATGGCACGGCAGCGACAGCGCGCACGCATCGAGGAAGTTGAACGCGCTCGGGTTGCGCAGCACGAGTGCGTTCGTGCGCGTGAATGCGTCGTCGTCGCGCTCGAGCTCGTCGATGCGCGGCGGCGCGACGGGCACCGTCGGCGCGACGAGCGCGTCGAAGCGCTGCCATACGGTGCGCGCCGCTTCGTCGATGAGCGCCGCGCGCGCGGCGACGAGATCGAGATAATCGGCGGCGCTCGCGGGCTCGCCCTTCAGTATCCGCGCGAGCACGCGCGGATCGTACGCGTCGCGATGGCGCGCGATGAGCGGGCGATGCCACGCGTACGCCTCGATCGACGAAAAGCCGAAGCGGTTGATGTCGGGCAGCCGCTCGAGCGGCGCGAAGCGCGCTTCCGACACGATCGCGCCCGCCGCTTCCAGGTGCTTGAGCGCTGCGTCGAGCGACGCCGCGACGTGTGCGTCGACGCCGTCCGTCACATAGTTCGTCAGCACGCCGAGCCGCACGCCTTCGAGCGGACGCGCGGCGGGCACGTGCGGCTCGAGGCCGGCGAGGAGCCGGTCGACGAGCGCGCAGCACGCGACCGACACGCCGATCGGACCGAAGGAATCGAGCGTCGTCGACAGCGGCACGCCGCCTTGCTTTGGAATCCGGCTCGCGGTCGGCTTGAAGCCCGTCAGTCCGCAGAGCGCGGCGGGGATTCGGATCGAGCCGCCCGTGTCGGTCGCGAGCGCGACGGCCGCCATTCCGTCCGCGACGGATGCGGCCGCGCCCGACGACGAGCCGCCCGCGATCCGCTCGTCGTCGGGCACGCCGCGCCGGTACGGCGAGCGCGGGGTGCCGAAGTGCGGATTCAGGCCGAGGCCCGAGAACGCGAACTCGCTCATGTTCGTGCGGCCGACGAGCACGGCGCCCGCGCGTTTCAGGCGGGCGACGGCGATCGCGTCGACGGTCGCGGGCGGCGCGCCGTCGAGCACGCGCGAGCCGGCGCGCGTCACCTGGCCCTCGACGTCGAACAGGTCCTTCACCGACACCGGAATGCCCGCGAGCGGCGACAACACGGTGCCTGCCGCGCGCAGCCGGTCGTGCGCATCGGCGGCCGCGCGCGCGCCTTGTGCATTGACCTCGGTGAACGCGATCGCGCCCTGGCCCGCCGGATCGGCGATCCGTTCCAGCGCGGCTTCGACGAGCGCGCGGCTCGTCGTCGCACCGGCGGCGAGATCGGCGGCGAGCCGGGCGAGCGGCGGGAAGGGGGCGAACGTGCTCATGGCGGTATCGGGTTCGATTGGGTTGGCGACGTGCCGCGCGAAGCGGCGCGGCACGGTGCGTCGCGCAGCCGCGAACGTCGGGGCGCGGCGGCCGGGTTCGGGCATTGTAGAACAGCGTTGCGGCGCGAGGGCGAGGGGGCGGCGTGCGTCGGCTCGTTGCCTGGAATGCGCGGATCGCCGCGCGCCGAAGCGGCGGGATGCCGGATCGGGCGCGGTCGGAAACGGCGTCGGACGCTGATTCGTGAGCGGAATCGTTGCGATATGCCAACGACGCTCGTGCACGATTGCTCGCGCTTGTCGTCTGCCGGTCGATATCGCGTCTGAGCCGGGCACGGGGTCGAAGCGCACGAACGGCGCTTGTCCTGCCGCGCCGACGCGCCTGCCATGCGGCCGCGCGCCGCTTCGTATGCCGAAAAATGCACGATGTCGCGCGATGGCAACGGACGTCGACGCGCATTCGACACAGCATTGCAACAATATTGACGAAATTCTGTCGGTTTGCCGCCGATCGTGTACTGAAGGATAATGAATTCTCGTTGATTGTCCGCGTGACCGACGCGCCAGACCTCCGTCATGAGCGATAACACGTCCGCAAGAGCCGATCAGTCCGGCTCTGCTTCCCCTTCCGTCGCGACGTCTTCCGGCCACGCCGGCCCGGATTCTTCGCCGTCCACCGTTTCCGACAAGCCGCCAGCGGGCGCGACCGTCCACGTCGGCGCGTTCGCCGCGCAGATCGCGGCTGCGCAGGACGTCGGCGATCCCGGCGCCGCGCCGACCGACACGATCGCCGAGCCGGGCGCGCCCGGCATCGCCGCGGGCGGTGCGGCCGCGCAGCCGGCCGCAGCCGGCGCCGCATCGCCCGGCGCGACCGGAGCCGGCGCATCGACGTCCGGCACCCCGGCGGCCACGGCCAAGAACGGCTCGCCTCCGCCCGGCTTCGGCGCGCAACCCGATTTCGGGACGCCGCGCCCGCCGCCCGCGAGCGCTGCTTCGCCCGCGCCGCCCGCCTACCTGAAACAGAGCGACACGCCGTGGTCGGTGTTCGGCCGGATTGTTGCCGCGCGTGCGCGCCGGCTGTTCGACCGCGCCGGCCAGCGGATCACGCAGCGCACGCTGCGCATCGGCGTGTCGGCGCGCATCTTCCATCCGGAGCCGGGTGCGCCCGGGCTGCGTGGCAAGACGCTGCAATATCTGGAGGAATCGATCGCGCATTGGGTGATGTCGCGCAACGTGCTCGTGTTCATGATTCCGACCGTCGGCCATCAGGGGATGCTGCATCCGAGCAACATCCGGCTGCGCGACTACGCGAAGCATCTCGACGGCCTCTTGCTGCAAGGCGGCGCCGACGTGTCGCCGCAGACCTACGCGGCCGCCGACGCGCGCCCCGAGTGGCCCGGCGACCGCGTGCGCGACATGTACGAGCTCGAACTGCTGCACGAATTCATCGAGTCGGGCAAGCCGGTGCTCGGCGTGTGCCGCGGCTGCCAGCTCATCAACGTCGCGTTCGGCGGCTCGCTCTATCAAGACATCGCGAGCGACGTGCCGACGGCGGGCGTGCATGTGAGCGAACACTACGACCAGCATCGGCACGCGATCCGCTTTCCGGACGGCTCGACGCTCGCGAACATGTTCCCCGGCCGCCGCGAGGCGATCGTCAACTCGATCCATCATCAGGCGATCCGCGATATCGGCCGCGATCTGAACATCGAAGCCGTATCGGCGGAAGACGGGATCATCGAAGGGATCCGCTATCGCCGCGCGCCGTTCGTCGTCGGCGTCCAGTGGCACCCGGAGTTCCATCGTGCGGGCGGCCCCGAGTTGCTCGACTGCACGCCGCTTCTCGACACATTTCTGAGAGCGGCGCGCGAGACGCGGCTGTAACCGGCGCGCGACACGAAATCGGCGCTGGAAGAATGGCGGGCCGCACCTCGGTGCGGCCCGTCGTTCGTTCGGCGTCCGGAGCGTCGGCACGCCATCGCGCGATCTCGCGATGGCGCAACGCGACGTCGCATCGTCCGCTCGGACATGCGGAAAAGCCCCGGGATATCTGCCTGTTTTCAAATTCCTTTCGGATAACTTCGCAAGCGACGCTTTGACGCATCCCGTCGTCGTTCGCAGTAAGATGGCGAGCGCCGTGCAGCGCATCATCGGTCTGCACCGCCCCCGGCGCGCCGGGGCAAGAAACACGATGTGATACGCGCCGCGGCCGCCTGGGCGGCACGCGGCGCAGCCTTATCGAGAGAGACATGTCTACAGCGTCCCCCGCAGTTCAGCAGGAATCCAAGGCCAGGACCGTGTTCCGCGTCGTCAGCGGCAACTTCCTGGAGATGTACGACTTCATGGTCTACGGCTACTACGCATCCGCGATCGCCAAGACCTACTTTCCGAACGGCGACGCGTTCGCGTCGCTGATGCTGTCGCTGTCGGTGTTCGGCGCGGGCTTCCTGATGCGTCCCATCGGCGCGATCGTGCTCGGCGCGTACATCGACCATCACGGCCGCCGCAAGGGCCTGATCCTGACGCTCGCGTTGATGGCGCTCGGCACGCTGACCGTCGCGACGATTCCGGGCTACGCGACGATCGGCGTTCTCGCCCCGATCCTCGTGCTGCTTGGACGGCTGCTGCAGGGCTTCTCGGCGGGCGTCGAGCTGGGCGGCGTGTCGGTGTACCTGTCCGAGATCGCGACGAAGGGCAACAAGGGCTTCTACACGTCGTGGCAGTCCGGCAGCCAGCAGGTGGCCGTCGTGTTCGCCGCGTTCGTCGGCGTGCTGCTGAATCGCGCGCTGCCCGTCGAGCAGATGACGTCGTGGGGCTGGCGCATTCCGTTCCTGATCGGCTGCTTGATCGTGCCGTTCCTGTTCCTGATCCGCCGCTCGCTGAAGGAAACCGACGAGTTCCTCGCGAAGCGCCACCGTCCGAGCATGGGCGAGATCATGAAGTCGATGCTCGAAAACCGGGGCGTCGTGCTGGCGGGCATGGGGATGGTCATCATGACGACGGTGTCGTTCTACATGATCACCGCGTACACGCCGACGTTCGGCAAGGAAGTGCTGCATCTGTCGGCGATCGACGCGCTCGTCGTGACCGTCTGCGTCGGGCTGTCGAACCTGCTCTGGCTGCCGCTGTCGGGCGCGCTGTCCGACCGGATCGGCCGCCGTCCGGTGCTGATCGCGTTCACGGCGCTCACGATCCTGACCGCGTATCCGGCGATGCAGTGGCTCGTCGCATCGCCGTCGTTCCTGCGGCTGCTGTCGGTCGAGCTGTGGCTGTCGTTCCTTTACGGCTCGTATAACGGCGCGATGGTCGTCGCGCTGACCGAAGTGATGCCGGTCGACGTGCGCACTGCGGGCTTCTCGCTCGCGTACAGCCTCGCGACGACGATCGGCGGCTTCACGCCGGCGATCTCGACGCTGTTGATCCACGAGACCGGCAACAAGGCGGCGCCGGGCCTCTGGCTGGGCCTCGCGGCGATCTGCGGGCTGATCGCGACGCTCGTGCTGTACCGGTCGCCGGAAGCGCGCAGTCAGTACAAGACGACTTGAGCGGACGAGCGGCTCCGCGCAAGCGGGCCGCGGCGGACGAAGCGAAAAAACGGGGCGCTCGGCGCTCCGTTTTTGTTTTGGCGAGGCGGTGCGCCGTGGCGACGGGGCGACGGGGCGGTGCGGCGACGCCCGGGCATGGGGTGGCAGGGCGCGTCGGCGTGATGGTGCGGCATCGATGACGTTGCGGTTTGAAGGCTTGATGCGCTGATGGCTCGGCGGCTCGGCGGCTCGGCGGCGAGAAGGCGAGAAGGCGAGAAGGCGAGAAGGCGAGAAGGCGAGAAGGCGAGAAAGCGAGAAAGCGAGAAAGCGAGAAAGCGAGAAAGCGAGAAAGCGAGAAAGCGAGAAAGCGAGGGCGTTCGACAGCACCGCACCGCGGCCGTGCGACGATTCGCCGACGCGAAGCACGGACGAACAGCACACGCACGAACGCGCGACCGCCCGCCGTCACCCGCGCGCGATCTCGCCCGCGACCGCCGCGACCACGTCCTCCCAACGCCCCGGCTCCGACTGCCTGACGAGCCGCGCGTGCGGATACCACGGGCTGTCGTCGCCCGTGCTCCAGCGCCAGTCGGCGGCGACGGGCAGCATCAGCCACAGCGGTTTGCGGAGCGCGCCCGCGAGGTGCGCGACCGCCGTGTCGATCGACACGACGCCATCGAGCCGGTCGACGAGCGCGGCCGTCGCCGCGAAATCGGTCAGATCGTCGAACCGATGGATGCGCGCCGCATGCGGATGCGCATCGAGCGCCGCACGCTCGGCGTCCGACAGCGCCGGTTGCAGCGGGATCCAGTCGACGTCGGCGAGCGCGAAGAGCGGCGCGAGCGCGTCGAGCGGCAGCGCACGGTTTTCCTGCACTTGCGCGCTGCCGGACCAGGCGATCCCGAACTTGCGCTTCGCCTGCCCGCCGAGCGAGCCGCGAAAGCGGCGCCGCGCCGCGTCGGGCACGTCGAGATACGGCGCGGGCGACGGGATCGCGTCGTATTCGAGGCCGAGCGCGAACGGCAGGCTGAGGAGCGGGCAGACGAGATCGGCGGCGGGCGTTCTCGCCGCATCGGTGGATATGACGTTCACGCGCCAGCGCGCGGCCATCGGCTCGACGAGCGGCAGCAGCGCCGGCTGGACCTGCAGGATCAAGCGTGCGCAGCGCTCGCGCGCGAGCGGGACGAGCCGCACGAACTGCAGCGTATCGCCGAAACCCTGTTCGGCGCGCACGAGCAGCGTGCGGCCGTCGATCGGTTCGCCTTGCCAGCGCGGCAGCGGCCCGAGCGGCGCGGCGCCCGGCAACGCATGCCGCGCTTCGTACGCGGGCAGGCCACGCGCGAAGTCGCGCAGCGTGAGCAGCGTGACCGCGCGGTGCATGTGCGCGAGCGAGTGCGCGGGATCGAGCCGCAGCGCCTGATCGAACGCGCGCAGCGCCATCTCGTGCGCGCCGAGCGCATGGTGCGCGGTGCCCAGGTTGAGCCACGCGAGCACGAACGACGGATCGAGTCCGACCGCGCGCTCGTAATGCGGCAGCGCGTCGCGATGACGGCCGAGCGCCGCGAGCGCGTTCGCGAGACCGAACAGCGCGAGCGGAAAGCGCGGCTGCAGCGCGAGCGCGGATTCGAACGCGGGCAGCGCCTCCGCATGCCGGCCGACCGCGTCGAGCGCGTTGCCGAGATTGAAATGCGCGGCGACGAAGCGCGGCTCGGCGGCGAGCGCCGCGCGAAAATGCGCGACCGCTTCGTCGGTCTTCCCGAGCGCGGCGAGCGCCATCCCGAGGTTGTTGTGCGCGCCCGCGTGGCCGGGACGCAACTCGAGCGCGCGGCGAAACGCCGCAAGCGCGTCGTCATGCCGGCCGAGCGCGTTGAGCGCGTTGCCGAGGTTGTTGTGGATCGACGCGTCGCCGGGCGTGAGCGCCAGCGCGCGCTCGAACGCGTCGACGGCGTCTTCGTGGCGCTCCTGCGCCGCATATGCGTTGCCGAGGTTGTAGTGCGCGAGCGGGAACGCAGGCGCGAGCGTGAGCGCGTTGCGAAAGCGCTCGATCGCGTCGTCGAGCCGGCCGAGCGCCTTGAGCGCGTTGCCGAGATTCAGCTGCAGCGCGGCGTCGTTCGGGCGCAACTCGACAGCGCGGCCGACGAGATCGGCCGCTTCTTCGTGCCGGCCCTGCTGATGACGCAGCACGCCGAACAGGTGCAGCGCATCGGCATCGGCGGGGTTGGCCGCGAGCGCCGCCCGATAGCCGTGTTCGGCATCGTCGAGCCGGCCTGCGCGGTGCGCGGCAAATGCGCGGTCGAAAGCGGATTCCATGACGCGAGGCAAGCGAGAAACTTGACATTTTCCCATACCTCGGATGGCGGCGGCCGTTTCGGCTGCGCTATGGATGCGGCGAGGCGGCGGGCGTAGACTGCGGATGTTGCGTATCGACGAGGTCTTTATGGCAGTCGTTCCGCTCGCCACTCCTCCCGTCCTGATCGTCGGCGCGGGTCCGACCGGGCTCGCCGCCGCGCTCTGCCTCGCGCGCGCGCGCGTGCCGGTGCGGATCGTCGACAAGGCGGCGCAGCCCGCGCGCTATTCGCGCGCGATCGGCATCCAGGCCAGAACGCTCGAGCTCCTCGAGCAGCAGCGCGTCGTCGAGCGGTTCGTCGAACTCGGGCATCGCGCGCGCGTCGCGATCCTGTATTCGGGCGGGCAGCGCATCGCCGAGCTCGACTTCGATCCGTTGCAAACGCGCTATCCGTATCTGCTGTTTCTCGATCAGACCGTCACCGAGCGGCTGTTGACCGAGCATCTCGCGACGTTCGGCGTCGATGTCGAGCGCGGCGTGACGCTCACGCGCTGCACCGATCCGGAAGGCGCGCTCGACGTCCGGCTGCGCCACGACGAAGGCTGGGAGGAGCGCATGCAGCCGTCGTACGTCGTCGCGGCGGACGGTGCGCACAGCACCGTCCGGCATCTGCTCGACGTCGATTTCGTCGGACATGCGCTCGAGCAGACGTTCATGCTTGCCGATCTCGACGTCGGCGCCGACTGGCCGGACGACGAGATTCATTTGTTCACGACGGGCGACGGCCTCGCCGGATTGTTTCCGATGGGTAGCGGCCGCTACCGGCTCGTCGCGGACCGCCCGCCGCGCAACGGCGCGCTCGACGACGAGCACGGGCCGTCGCTCGAGCTGTGCCGCGACGTCATGCGCGCGCGCGTGACGCCCGAGCTGAAGATCGGCGATCTCGCGTGGTCGTCGTACTTTCATCTGCACAGCCGGATGGTCGCGAAGCTGCGCCACGGGCGTGTGTTCTTCGTGGGCGACGCGGCGCACGTGCACAGCCCGGCGGGCGCGCAAGGGATGAACACGGGCATCCAGGAGGCGTTCAATCTCGGCTGGAAGCTCGCGCGGGTGCTTGCCGGCAATGCGCCCGAGCGTCTGCTCGACACCTATCATGCCGAGCGCCATCCGATCGAACGCGACGTGCTGCGGCAGACGAGCTTCGCGACGCAGGTCGTCGAGGCGGACCGCGGGCCGCTCAAGCTGCTGCGCGAGCACGTCGTGCCGATCCTCGCGTCGTTCGGGCCGTTGCGCGACGCGGCGCGCCGCACGGTCAGCGAGCTCGCGATCCAGTATCGGAAGAGTCCGCTCACGCTCGAGCGCGCGTTCGACGGCGGGCCGCGCGCGGGCGAGCGCGCGCCGGACGCGCTCGTGCACGTGCTCGACGGGCCGCTCGGCAAGGCGCCCGGCGTCGCGCGCCTCTTCGATTTGCACGATCCCGCGCATTTCACGCTGCTCGTGCTCGAGCCGAGCGCGGCCATCGGCGACACGTTGCCGTCGGATCCGGGCGAAGACGGCCGCGCGCTCGCCGATGCGCTCGAGCGGATCATGCCGGGCGCGGTGCGCTGCTGGCGCGTGACGGATGCGGAAGGTGAAGGCGCGCCGCTCATGCGCGACGCGTATGGGCGCACGCGGCCGGTGTTCTATCTGCTGCGGCCGGACGGCTACGTCGCCGCGCGCGGCCGCCCGGCGGCCGATGCGGACGCGTTGCTGCGCCATTGCGAGACGTGGTTCTCGGGGATGCGGCTCGAGGCTTGACGAGGAGGGCGCGCGATGTGTAGGCGCCGACGCGAACATGGGGGCGCGCGACGATCGGCGTCGCCTTGTCGTCGTCGGCATCCTGATGCGAGCGATCGCTACGTCGTCGTCGTGTCGTGTCGCGTGCTCCCGCGACGCCGCCCCCTACGCCGCGCGCGGCGGCGCGGGCTCGAGCGACGCGCGGTGCGTGTCGACCGCCTCGCGGACGATCGGCGCGACGCTTCGCGCGGCCTCGTCGTGCGGATCGTCGAGCGCCGCGAGGAGCGCGCGCCGCATCCGCGGCTCCCAGAAGCGCCGGATGTGGTCGGCGACGCCCGCGACCGCCTCGTCGTGATCGGGCATCGACGCGAAGAACGCGCCGATCTGGTTCGCCATGTCGATCAAGTGTCGGCTTTCCATTTCGACCTCACTTGCCCGTTACCGGCGCGGGCGCCGCGGTGCGCCGCTCGAGCAGCGCGAGCTGCTCCGCGCTGAAGCGCGTGTATGCGCGCTGCCATTCGGACGGTTGCGCGACGGGCGCGACCTGCACGGCCGTCACCTTGTACTCGGGGCAGTTGGTCGCCCAGTCCGAGCTGTCGGTCGTGATCACGTTCGCGCCGGATTCGGGGAAATGGAACGTCGTGTAGACGACCCCCGGCTGCATGCGCTCGGTGACGCGCGCGCGCAGCACCGTCTGCCCCGCGCGCGATTCGATGCCGACCCAGTCGCCCGTCCTGATTCCGCGATCGTTCGCGTCGTGCGGATGGATCTCGATCCGGTCCTCGTCGTGCCAGCGGACGTTGTCGGTGCGGCGCGTCTGCGCGCCGACGTTGTACTGCGACAGGATCCGGCCCGTTGTCAGGATGAGCGGATAGCGCGGCGTGATTTTCTCCGGCGACGCGATGTACTGCGTGATCATGAACTTGCCCTTGCCGCGCACGAACTGGCCGACGTGCATCGTCGGCGTGCCTTCCGGCGTGGCGTCGTTGCACGGCCACTGGACGCTGCCGAGTTCGTCGAGCCGCGCGTACGACACGCCCGCGAACGTCGGCGTGAGGCGTGCGATCTCGTCCATGATCTCGGACGGATGCGCGTAGTGCATCTCGTAGCCGAGCGCGCGCGACAGCATCAGCGTCACTTCCCAGTCCGCAAAGCCGGACAGCGGCTTCATCGCGCGGCGCACGCGCGAGATCCGGCGCTCGGCGTTCGTGAACGTGCCGTCCTTCTCGAGGAAGGTCGCGCCCGGCAGGAACACGTGCGCGTACTTCGCGGTCTCGTTGAGGAAGATGTCCTGCACGACGAGGCATTCGAGCGACGACAGCGCGGCCGCGACATGCTGCGTGTTCGGATCGGACTGGACGATGTCCTCGCCCTGGCAGTAGAGGCCCTTGAAGCTGCCGTCGAGCGCCGCGTCGAACATGTTCGGGATGCGCAGGCCGGGCTCCGGCTGCAGCGTCGTCGACCAGGCTTCGTCGAAGAGCGCGCGCACCGCGGCGTCGCCGATGTGCCGGTAGCCGGGCAGCTCGTGCGGGAACGAACCCATGTCGCACGAGCCCTGCACGTTGTTCTGTCCGCGCAGCGGGTTCACGCCCGCGCCCTCGATGCCGAGGTTGCCCGTCGCCATCGCGAGGTTTGCGATTCCCATCACCATCGTCGAGCCTTGCGCATGCTCGGTCACGCCGAGGCCGTAGAAGATCGCGGCGCGTCCGCCCGTCGCATAGAGGCGCGCGGCGGCGCGCACGGCGTCGGCCGGCACGCCCGTGACGTCCGCCGTTGCCTCGGGCGAATGCTCCGGCCGCGCGGCGAACGCACGCCACACGTCGAATGCGTGCGGCTCGCAGCGCTCGGCGACGAACGCGTCGTCGACGAGCCCTTCGGTGACAATCACGTGCGCGAACGCGTTGATCAGCGCGACGTTCGTGCCGGGCCGCAGTTGCAGGTGATGGACGGCCTTCACGTGCGGGCCGTCGACGAGATCGATCCTGCGCGGATCGACGACGATCAGCTTCGCGCCTTCGCGCACGCGGCGCTTCAGGCGCGAGCCGAACACCGGATGGCCGTCGGTCGGATTCGCGCCGATCACGACGATCACGTCGGCCGAGCCGACCGACGCGAACGTCTGCGTACCCGCCGATTCGCCGAGCGTGGCCTTGAGTCCGTAGCCCGTCGGCGAATGGCAGACGCGCGCGCACGTGTCGACGTTGTTGTTGCCGAACGCCGCGCGCACGAGCTTCTGCACGAGATAGGTCTCTTCGTTCGTGCAGCGTGACGACGTGATGCCGCCGATCGAATCGCGGCCATGCTCGTCCTGGATGCGGCGGAACTGCGCGGCCGCGTAGCCGATCGCCTCGTCCCAGCTCACTTCGCGCCACGGATCGGTGATCTTCTCGCGGATCATCGGCGTCGTGATGCGGTCCTTGTGCGTCGCGTAGCCCCACGCGAAGCGGCCTTTCACGCACGCGTGGCCTTCGTTCGCGAGGCCGTTCTTGTGAGGCGTCATCCGCACGACCTGGCCGCCTTTCATTTCCGCCTTCAGCGAGCAGCCGACGCCGCAGTACGCGCAGGTCGTGACGACCGCATGCTCGGGCTGGCCGAGCCGCGTGACGCTCTTCTCGACGAGCGTCGCGGTCGGGCACGCGGCGACGCACGCGCCGCACGATACGCACTCCGAGTCCATGAACGCATCGCCCGCGCTCGCCGCGACGCGCGATGCGAAGCCGCGCGCGGCGATCGTCAGCGCGAACGTGCCCTGCGTTTCCTCGCACGCGCGCACGCAGCGATTGCAGACGATGCACTTCGACGGGTCGTAGCTGAAATACGGATTCGACTCGTCCTTCGCGTCGCTCAGATGGTTCTTGCCGTCGAAGCCGTAGCGCACCTCGCGCAGCCCGACGACGCCCGCCATGTCCTGCAGCTCGCAATCGCCGTTCGCCGCGCACGTGAGGCAGTCGAGCGGGTGATCGGAGATGTAGAGCTCCATCACGTTGCGGCGCAGGTCCTGCAGGCGGTCGCTTTGCGTGCGCACCTTCATGCCCGCTTCGACGGGCGTCGTGCACGATGCCGGATAGCCGCGCCGGCCTTCGATCTCGACGAGGCACAGGCGGCACGAGCCGAACGGCTCGAGCGAATCGGTCGCGCACAGCTTCGGCACGTTGACGCCGGCCTCGATCGCCGCGCGCATCACCGACGTGCCGGCTGGCACCGTGACCGTGCGGTCGTCGATGTCGAGCGTGACGTCGGTATCGGCGTGGCGCCGCGGCGTGCCGTAGTCGGTGTCGCCGAACGGATCGGCGCGGCGCGCAGGCGCCGCGCTTTTGCACGCGCACTGGCCTGAGCCGCAGCCCTGCCGGGACGAATCGAATGCGGAAGAGGTCATCGGGATTCCTTCTGTCAGGCCGTGGCCGGCGCAGCGCTTGGCGCGTGCGCGGCGAGGCCGAAATCTTCGGGGAAATGATCGAGTGCGGACAGCACCGGGTACGGTGTCATGCCGCCCATCGCGCAGAGCGAGCCCGCGGTCATCGTGTCGCACAGGTCGCGCAGCAGGCGCACCTGCCTTTCCGACGTGTCGCCCGCGCGTATCTTCGCGATCGTCTCGACGCCGCGCGTCGATCCGATCCGGCACGGCGTGCACTTGCCGCACGATTCGAGCGCGCAGAAGTGCATCGCGTACTCGGCGAGCTGGGCGAGGTTCGACGTGTCGTCGTGCAGCACGATGCCGCCGTGCCCGACGACGGCGCCCGCCGCCGCATACGCCTCGTAATCGAGCGGGATGTCCCACTGGCTGTCGGGCAGGTACGTGCCGAGCGGGCCGCCGACTTGCGCGGCGCGCGCGGGGCGGCCGCTCGCGGTGCCGCCGCCGAAGTCGAACAGCAGCTCGCGCAGCGTGACGCCGAACGCGAGCTCGACGAGCCCGCCGCGCTTCACGTTGCCCGCGAGCTGGAACGGCAGGGTGCCGCGCGAGCGGCCCATTCCGTAGTCGCGGTAGAACGCCGCGCCGCGCGCGAAGATGATCGGCGCGGTCGCGAGCGTGATCACATTGTTGATGACGGTCGGTTGTCCGAAGAGCCCCGCGAGCGCGGGCAGCGGCGGCTTCGCGCGTACGACGCCGCGCTTGCCCTCGAGCGATTCGAGGAGCGCCGTTTCCTCGCCGCAGACATAGGCGCCCGCGCCTTTCGCGACGTGCAGCTCGAACGCGTGCGCCGTGCCGAGCACGCTCGCGCCGAGCCAGCCGGCGTCGCGCGCGCGGGCGATCGCGTCGTCGAGGGTCGCGATCGCGTGCGGATATTCGCTGCGCACGTAGATGTAGCCGATCGTCGCGCCCGTCGCGACGCCCGCGATGATCATCCCTTCGATCAGACCGTACGGATCGCTCTCCATGATGAGGCGATCGGAGAACGTGCCGGAATCGCCTTCGTCCGCGTTGCACACGATGTACTTCTGCGCGGCCGCGGCCTCGCGCACGGTCCGCCACTTGATGCCCGCCGGAAATGCCGCGCCGCCGCGTCCGCGCAGGCCCGATTCGACGAGCGTCTCGCATGCGGCCGCGCCGTCTAGCGCGAGCGCGTTCTTCAGACCTTCGAGGCCGCCGTGCGCGACGTAGTCGTCGATCGACAGCGGATCGGTGATGCCGATCCGCGCGAACGTGAGCCGCTGCTGGCGCTTCAGATAAGGGATTTCGTCGACGATCCCGACGCACGCCGGGTGTGCGCCGCCGTCGAGCCAGCCGGCGTCGAAGAGCGCGGGGACATCGGCCGCCGACAGGTTCGCGTAGCCGACGCGGCCCGCCGCGGTGCCGACTTCGACGAGCGGTTCGAGCCACAGCAGCCCGCGCGAGCCGTTGCGCACGAGCTCGATCGTGACGCCGCGCCGGGCCGCCTCGGCCTCGATCGCGCGCGCGAGCGCGTCGGCGCCGACCGCGAGCGCGGCGGAATCGCGCGGCACGTGGATGCGCGTGCTCATGCGGGCTCCTTTGCGTGCACGGCCGCGTCGAAGAGCGCGTCGAAGCGCTCGGCGGTCATCTTCGCGTGCAGTTCATCGTTGATCGTGAGCGACGGCGACTGTGCGCAGAGGCCCAGGCAATAGACCGATTCGAGCGCGACTTCTTCGCCGTGCTCGCCGTCGATCCGGCAACTGGCGCGCGCCTGCGCGTGCGCGACGAGCGCCTCGCCGCCCATGCTGCGGCACGCTTCCGCACGGCAGAGCCGGATCGTTACGCGCGCGGGCGGTGCGGTGCGGAAGTGATGGTAGTAGGTCAGCACGCCGTGGACTTCGGCGCGCGACAGATTGAGTGCCTTCGCGAGCGGCTCGACGCACGCGGGCGGCACGTAGCCCGCTTCGTCCTGGATCGCGTGAAGGATCGCGACGAGCGACCTGCCGGGCTGCGCGTGCGCGCGCACGAGCGCGTCGGGCGCGGCGGTATTGGGGGACATCCGGTTGCCTCCTCCGAAGTCATATATGCGCTTTGGATTCATATGGAGCGCAAATAGGCTTTGAGATATTGATGTGGGTCAACGATAAATCGATAGAATGATGGTCGCAATAGGAAATGGGATTGCATAAATGATTCGAGTCGAATGCGACGCGCATTTGATCGTGCGCGACAACGACGGCCGCACGGCGAGCGTGACCGATGTCGCACCGCTCCTCGAACTCGTCGCGGCGACGGGCAGCATCGCGCAGGCGGCCGAGGCGAAAGGGCTGTCGTACCGGCACGCGTGGGGGCTGCTGCGCGCGCTGGAGGTGTGCGTTGGCGGTGCGCTGATCGAGACCGTGCGCGGCAAGGGTTCGTCGCTGTCGGAGCTCGGGCAGGCGGTCCTCGACGCGCAGCGGCTGGCCGGCGAGCGCCTCGACGGCAACCTGCGCGCGCTCGCGGCGGAGGTCGCGAGCGGTCTCAACCGGCGGCTCGCGCGGCATGCAGGCGCGCTGCGAATCCACGCGTCGCACGGCTATGCGGTCGCGGCGCTCGTGTCCGCGCTCGTCGACGCCGGCTCGCCCGTCGACATCAAGTACCGCGAAAGCGTCGAGGCGATGCGCTCGCTCGCGGGCGGCGAATGCGATCTGGCGGGCTTTCATCTGCCGCGCGGCGCGTTTCGCACACACTGTGCGCAGATTTACCGGCCATGGCTCGACGACGCCGATCACGTGCTGATCCATCTGACGCGCCGCAAGCAGGGCCTTTTCGTGCCGAGCGGCAATCCGAAGGGGGTCGCGGGGCTCGCCGACCTGGCGCGCGGCGACATCCGCTTCGTCAACCGGCAGCCGGGCTCCGGCACGCGGATGCTGCTCGATCTCGCGTTGCGCGAGATCGGCGTCGATCCGGAGCGGATCGACGGCTACGCGTCGGCGGAACTGACGCATTCGGCGATCGCCGCATTCGTCGCGAGCGGGATGGCAGATCTCGGCTTCGGCGTCGAGCCCGCGGCGCGCCACTTCGGGCTCGATTTCATTCCGGTCGTCGACGAGGACTATTACTTCGCGTGCGAGCGTTCGCGGCTCGGCGACGTACCGCTCGCGGGCGCGCTCGCGTTGCTGCGCGACGACGGCTATCGCGCTGCCGTCGCACGGCTCGACGGCTACGATCCGAGCGCGTGCGGTACGCTCGTCGACGTGCCGGCGGGCCTCGCGGGCACGGCGGGCGAAGCGCGCGCGGACGGTCATCAACGGTAACGAAGCGGGCATGCGGGCGGCGCTGCAAGGCGCGTGCATTTGCGTTACGCTAGCCGCTTCCTTTCGTATGAATCAAAGCGCCGCACCGGCGTTCGACATCAATGAAGCTCCTGACCCATCTCGCCGTCGCGTCCGCAGTTGCGGGCGCGCTCGCCGCGGCCGCGACGGTCGCGTTCGCGCAGAACTCTCCCGGCGTGCCGGGTGGCATCCTGAACGAGCAGTTCCGGCTGAACGAGCATCCGCAGATGCAGTTCGCCGCGTCGGCGCCGTCGAAGAAATATCAGACCGGCAAGAAGTCGGACTTGCGCAGGAAGGGCGACATTGGGGACCCGAACGGCTGCAACTTGAAGTGTCCGATGGACTGACGGCGTTCTGGCGCAGCGCCACATGAAGCGGCCGCGCGAGAGGCGAGCGAGGCGGCGGCCGGCCGCGCAACGCGTCCGGCAGCGTCGCGCACGATGCGGCGCATGAGGTCGCCGGTCGAACAAGACGAGCGAACACGAACGCGGCAAGCGGCTGCGGCCGACATGTTGCCGGCACGTCGCCGGCATGGCGTCACGCGGCCGTCGAAGGCGGTCGCGCACCCGGCCATGCATGGCCGATCGACGACGGGGAACCCGAGAAGTCCGCGCAGCGCTGCAGCCGATAAACAGCCGCGGGCGGCACGTTCGCCCACGCGATGCCGATGCGCTCCGCGCGAATGCCGATCGCCGCGAGCCGGCTGGCGGGAATCGGGCAGCGGGGCAGATAGGTGAACTGATAGAACGCGCCGCCCGGGCCGAGATGCATCGCGAACGCGCCATGCACGATCGCCACCGCCTGCTCGACGGGCATCGCGACGAGCGGCAATCCGCTGACGATGGCGCTTGCACGCGCATCGCCGAACAGGCCGCGCGTGATGCCGAGTTCGGCCGCATCCATGTTCATGACCCGCAGGTCGGGAAAACGGCGACGCAGCGTCGCGGCGAACGCCGGATCGGCTTCGACGAGCACGAGCCGATCCGCGGCGACGCCGCGCGACAGCAACTCGCGCGTAAAGACGCCCGTGCCTGCGCCGAGCTCGATCACGAGCGCGCTTTCGCTGGGAATCTGGGCAGTCATCAGCGTGGCGAGCGCGGGGCCGGACGGCGCGAGCG
Organism: Burkholderia sp. ABCPW 14; assembly: GCF_001523835.1. NCBI lineage: Bacteria > Pseudomonadati > Pseudomonadota > Betaproteobacteria > Burkholderiales > Burkholderiaceae > Burkholderia > Burkholderia sp. ABCPW 14. The sequence continues at coordinate 74,782 of NZ_LOVS01000142.1, forward strand.
CGCCGACCTGGCGGGGATTGCGCAGCCATGCTCGCAGGAAGAGCGCGAGCTCGGGGATTCGCATGGGTCCATTCCTGGCAATAATTGAGCGGCAAGCGGGACGCGGCGACGGTCCGACGAAATCGGATCCGGCTCCGCGACCGGCAAGCTAGCCTGCCACGATAAAAAACGAAGGCCATCATGTATTACCCGCTGTGTTGCGCTCGCGCATGTGGCGATGCCGGGACGAAGCGGGGGCGGTGCGGTGCGGCCGACCGGGCGACGGCGATGTTGGCGAAGCGCGCACACGATGCGCCGCTTGCGCCGAGTATTGAACGCACGGCGTGAAATTGCCGTGACCAAAAGAAAAGCCCTTGAATAACAAGGGCTTTGGGGTATTCGTGGGGCGGCGGCACTCGAATTGTGCCAGCTATCGCTTATGCAGTAAGGACTCTGAGAGTTTGAGTTATCGAAAAACCCCCAAAACAACCCCCGGAGACTATCGGCTGGCTGTCTTGAGGCAAGATGATGTGCTTTCTTGTGGTTGCGTGCTGTTTCAAGTTCCGGCGGATTCAAAACCGTGGGAACAGCGGGAACAATGGGAACAAGGGTTGTAGTTGATTGTTTAGTAAGGATATTTTTGTTCCCATGTTGTTCCCAAACACTCATATATATTGGGAACAAGCCGGGTACTGCTCACGGCGGTACGTGTTGGCATAGAGGCCGATACTCCCGCCGCGCCCGGATGAGCCGCCTGCTGGAACGCTACGCGCAAAGAAATTCCCCCGCGCCGCCACCCCCCGTGCACGGAAACGACAGCGGGCCGTGCGGCCCGTAAAAAGCGATTTTGAACGGTTGGGCGTTACGCCGCGTCGCGCACCCGCATGATTGTCTGGCGGCTTGTGCCGTACTGTTTTGCAAGGCTCGCCACGCTTGCTCCTTTGCTCAACTGCTGGCGAGCCTCATCCTGTTGTTGCTTGGTCAGCGCGGCCGGCCGGCCCATCGCTTTCCCTTCCGCTCTTGCTCGCGCGATACCGGCTTGGGTTCGTTCGATCAGCAAGTCGCGTTCAAACTCGGCGACGGCGTTCAATACCTGCATGGTCATCCGGCCGGCCGCGCTGGTCAGGTCAACCCCACCGAGCGCAAGGCAATGAATCCGAATGCCGCGATCTGCCAACGCCTCAACGGTCGCGCGCACGTCCATCGCGTTCCGGCCGAGTCGGTCGAGTTTCGTCACGATCAATACGTCGCCTTCTTCCATCTTGAGGAGCAGTTCCGCAAACCCTGGCCGCTGGTTCGAGCTGACGCTACCGGAAATGCTCTCTGTAACGACCCGGCGCTTGTCGACAGAAAAACCGGCCGCCTCGATCTCGCGGAGTTGGTTGGCTGTAGTTTGGTCGGTCGTGCTGACGCGGGCGTATGCGAAGGTTCGGGACATGTGGCGCGTTCAATGTGTTCGAAAAAGGTGTACGAATAATAGACCATGTACGAAAATATTAAAACCTTATTTTCGTACATGGCTGCGCACCCATGTCCGCAAGGGAACGGTTTCGGACATGAACATTTAATTTGAGGCCGATGGCCGTCCGGTCGGTTGCAGGGAGGCCGGCGAGAAGGCGTTCCTATTCGAACGACGACGGCCCACGTCGGCCGTTTGCCGGCGTTTTGGCTTCACTGGCCATCGTGAAGTGTGGTGTAGCCAATTCCATAGCGATGCGGATGGCGGTTAGCTTGGCGGACGCTAACGCGTGGCTGATGCCGTTGAACCATCTCCACGATTCGGTCGGACTCAGCGCATCGACATCCAATTGTGACGCGCACTAGTGCCGTTTCCGCGATCCGGACCAACCCGTTAATCGCAGTTGGCATGCCTTGGACAGGGGCGCGCTGGTCTTTCGCGACGATGCGAAACTCGTGTTCGTAGTTCCACACGTCCGACTTGGTGAGGAGCGCTTTGACCATTGCATCGTTTCCGTACTCAGGCAGAGTGCTCGTCGGCAGGGTCCGGCGGTATGAGATCTTGAAAGCGCCTATGAAAGGTTCCATACGCACATCGAACTGGAGGCACACGCCGGTATGGTCCTCTGCATAATGTGACCACATCAGCAGGTTGTCATCATTCGGTGTCAGACAGTAGACACGATATTCGGAGGCAATTTGCTCGGCCAATGCACGCGAGCACTGCGTCACCATCGCTTTCAGCAGCCCCGGTCTCGTTCGCATTTCCTCTTCATCGCCGCGTTGCCGAGGGTTCGCGTGCGCCAAGAACCACGCGATGTGTTCCTCTCGTACGGAAGTCGTGTCGAGCGCATCAAGATCAAACCAAGGCTTGCAGTCCCATGGGTCGTTAAATCGCGATGGGGACGGCAGATAGATCACCCGGTCGCGCAGGGTTTGCTCCAAGTATCCCGGCCAGTCACCCGAAAAGCGCTGGTAGTGGTGTAAATACCGGACACCGTTCTGTGCTGCTGTCGTAACTGGCATGTTCAAGCTCGACAAGTGACGTATGGCTAGTTTAACCATGCGCCGGACACTCCGGGGATGACCAGTGGGTAAGTGAAAATACCTGCTCGCCAAGCTAGGAAAGTTCCAGTGATGTCAGTCTCCGACATTACGTGACTGCGCGGGTACCAGAAGTGTTTCAGTGATTCGCTACCTCCGATTGGGGCGCTGTCGCGCTTACGGACGTATGGCAGGTTTCTAGTCTGGGCCAGTTGTTTTCTCGTCAACCCTTGCACGGTGGCCTGCGGTCGAAGATGGCCGACCTCGAACTCGAAACACGGAACAATTGGCGTAGTAAGTCGTGAGAAAATTGGGTCCGTCGAGCCTAGGGCGGCCACCCGAAAACCGGATACCTTCACCGGCTGGCTCGGCGTTCTTCGTGAAGGCCGCACAGAAGGGTGCGCTATTGCTACGTATAAAGACACCTAGTCCAGTTCTCACGCATAAACCTCGCGCCGGCATTCGTTCGCGGCGTTCAAGGCAATGCGTCAGAAGAAGCATTCTCTCTTCCGCCGCCGCAGACGCAAAACACCGAGCGTCCCAGCCTTTTGCTGCGGAGGATGGTGAAAGTCCATTCGGGCAGATGCAAGACATCATTCCACGTGACGTGCCGGTTGGTGAGGCGATGGCCTTGCTGGCCGGCCTGCTGGTCAAATGCGTTGACGAGGATGATCTGCGCACCGCGCAAGAGCTGATGAAGCACGAACTGTTCAACAGTCGCACATTGGAAGGTGTCGTGCTCTACGCGCGACGTAAAACTGAATCCGCGCTGCTGGAACGAATCAATGCGTTGCATGAGCAGATTGCCGAGCGTGCGGAAGAACACGAAATGTCGCGCGCACATTTGGCACTGCTCGAAGCCGAACAGCGAGAACGGCAGGAGCAAGCAAAGCTGGAAAGGCAAAAGGCCATCAAACCGGCTCAGGCGGCGCGGCTCTCGAAAGCGAAGAATACGAAGATCATCGAAGAGTTCAGTCGTCGTCGGCGTAACGGTGAAGACTTTCAGGGACGCAACGTTTGTTCGGACATTGCGGCTCGCTTCGGCGTCACGGCGGATCACGTACGAAAGTTGAAAAGGGCGTGGCTCGCCGGGTGAACCGGTAAAACGCGATTGAGGTAACGACAGTCTCGTTTTACGTGACCGAAACGCGATTGTCGATACGTCGATCGCGTTTCGTGCTTCAGGCTTCCGGCCTGTGTCGATGGTGGCACAGCTATGCTTAGGGAGCACGAATGTCCGCAAAAAACACAGTCGCAACACCTGCCCCGGTTGGACTGCCGCTTGATGGTTTTTCGCGTTGGGGCGATCTCCGTCCTTTCATTCCCTTGTCCCGCGAAACCGTCCGCCAGCGTGAGTTGGAAGGGCGCTTTCCGCGTGCGAGTCGTCTGACGCAGCGCTGCACGGTCTGGTCGAATCGCGAGCTTCATCGCTGGATGGCCGATCCGTTGAACTATCGCGCTGTCGACGCGACGAACCAGACGACGGAGGGCGCGTAATGACGGTCAACTTGATGAAGGCGCGCGAGCGCATGTCGACGCAGCCGTCCATTTATACGCGCCGCGCGTGGCTCGACGCTTGCGTGGCGTTCGAAGATGCGCACGTGACGTGCAGCAATCCCGATCTGCTTCGCATGGTCGCGTTCTTGGAGCGCGTGTCGACCACCCTCTGGGCGTCGGATACGCTAGTCGAAAACGGGCTGAGCGCATGACGATCGCGCGCATCCAAAGTCACTTTGCCATGACGCGGTGCGGCCGGCTGCGGCCGGGCCGCTTCGTCGTTGCATCGGAGCCGCCGCTCGACGCATTTGCGCCGCGTGCCTGCGCGCGGTATCCTATGGTCGTCGCTGAGACAGCAGCGACCCGGATTGGCGTCCGGAATCTGAAAACGGCGGACGACCGCCATTTGGCGGTATTTTTTCGTCCGCGCGTCAACGCACGCCTTCAACGGTCGGGCCTTGGCGGGGGTGCCCTCGGGCACGCCGGTTTCCGTTTTCGCCGGTACGCCAACCCTGTCATGTGCCCGGCCACCCCAATTGGCGTTGGGAGCCGGGTTCGTTACCACGAAAACGGAGGTCGCACCCAATGCGCAAGTGCACACACGCCCATACCAGGCGAAACGTTCCCCTTATCCATTCGATCATCCGCGCCGCGCTGCGCGAAGCAGCCACCGCCGACACGTACCAAACCGCGCTCGACGCGACCGGCGCGGCACTCGTCGCCATCGCGGCGCTCGTGCGTGCGGAGGTGCGGCATGGCTGACGCGTTGTCGATCCACATGAACGACGGCCGCCGCATCGAATTCGCCGGCACGCTCGCGTTGTCCCACTTCGTCGCGAGCCGTGCCATGCACCTCGAATCGCTGCTGCTGGCGTTCGCCGACGACGGCTTCACGACGTTTCAAGACATGAGCGCGGGCGCGCGCGTCAACCTGCTTTGGCTGGTGCAGGGCATGGCGAGCGAACTGCGCGAACTGGCCTTTGCGATGACCGATGTCGGAGGTGCGCAATGAGCCAGTACGTCCGAACCGCCGTGATTGACGGATTCGACAACGCGCCGCCGCTCGACACGGGCGCATCGATCGAACTGCAATTCGCCGTTGACCTCGGCGCGGTCTGCGCCGATGCATGGCTTGAGCTGAAAGGCGAAGTGCGTCTGCACGACTACGCTGCCTTTCAGGTCGACGCCTTCGTGCGCGGGCTGAAAGCCGGCATGCACGACGACGGCGAAGTCGATATGCATCGCGTCACGGTCAGCGGCCACGCGTTCGTGGCGGGCCTGATGGGGCGCGTGCAACAGCACCTGTTCGCGGCGCTCGGCGTCACGCGCCATCCGCGCACGACGCACTGAGGCGACCATGATGCTCGGCCGCTAAGCGGCCGTCGGCATCATTCAATTCTTCGCGCGCCGGGCAAACGGCTTGCCGATATGGACTACTAATCGGAAAGTCGGCCCGCGCGCGTCCAATGGGAATCTATGAGTAACGCACCCATGTCCGAATTCGAGCGGGCAAGTGTCGCGCTCGGCTATGTTCCGGCCGACGATCGCGACACGTGGCGTCAGGCCGGGATGGCGCTCAAGGCCGAGTTCGGCGAAGAGGGCTTCGCCCTCTGGAACGAATGGAGCCAAGGCGCGCAGAACTACCACGCAAAAGACGCCCGCGATGTGTGGAAGTCGTTCAAGGGCGGCAAGATCACCATCAACACGCTGTTCCACCTCGCCAAGCAAGGCGGCTTCGATCCGCACGCGCATCGCGCCAAGCCGGTCGATCCAGCGCAGCGCAAACGGCAGCACGCCGAACGCGCCGCCCGCGAGACGGCCGAGCTGGCGACGCTGACCGAGAAGCAGCAAGCCGCGTCGGCACTCGCCGAATCGATCTGGTCGGCGGCCGAGCCCGCGCCGGCCAATCACCCCTACCTCGTTCGCAAACGCATCCCCGCCGACGCGCTGCGCGTCTATCGCGGCAACCTGAGCATCGGCACGGCCGCATGCGACGGCGCACTCGTCATTCCGGCAAGGGACGCGGACGGCCAGCTGTGGACGCTCGAATTCATCCTGACCGACGGGCAGAAACGCTATCTGCCGAACGGCCGTAAGGCGGGTTGTTTCTCGCTGATCGGCGGCCCGGTGTCGTCCGTCCTGCTGATCGGCGAGGGCTATGCGACCTGCGCGACGCTCGCGGTCGCGACGGGCTACCCGGCCGCCGTCGCATTCGACGCCGGCAATCTGCACGCGGTTGCGACGGCGCTGCATGCTCGGTATCCGGACGCGCGCATCGTCGTGTGCGCCGACGACGACCACACGACGAACGGCAATCCGGGCATCACGAAGGCTCGCAGGGCAGCCGACGCGGTAGGCGGCGTGGTGGCCGTTCCCGACTTCGGCCCGAACCGTCCGGCGGCCGGTACGGACTTTAACGACTTGGCCGCCCACCTCGGCCCGGATGCGGTGGCCGCCGCCGTGCGCGCGGCGCTCACTGCAGACGGCTCGTCGGACGCCGACAGGGGCAAGGCTAGGTCGCCAGTCGCGAAGCCCGCCAAGCGCCCGAAAACGGCCCGCGCGCAGGATGGCACGTGGCGGTTCGAGGTCGACGACGAAGGCGTCTGGTATCACGGCTTCAACAATCAGGGCGATCCGCTGCCGCCGCATTGGATCAGCACGCGCATCGACGTAATCGCCGAGACGCGTAACGAGATGAGCAGCGAATGGGGCTACCTGCTGGAATTCACCGACCGCGACGGCATCCGCAAGCGGTGGGCGGTGCCGGCCGGCCTGTTCGCGGGCGACGGGACCGAGCTGCGGCGCATGCTGCTCGACATGGGCGTCAAGCTCGGCGTCACGCAGACCGCACGCACGCAGATCGCAAACTACATCCAGATGGCGCGGCCGGACGAGCGCGTGCGCTGCGTGCCGCGCGTCGGCTGGCATCACGGCGCGTTCGTGCTGCCCGATCGCGTGATCGGCACCGGCAAAGAAGCGCTGATCTATCAGGCCGACACGCCGATCCAGAGTCAGTTCAAGGAGCGCGGCACGCTGGATGACTGGCAACGCGAGGTCGCGGCCTACTGCGTCGGCAATAGCCGGCTGCTGTTCTGCGTCGCTACCGCCTTCGCTGGTCCGCTGCTGCACTTTTCCGGGCTTCAGTCGGGCGGCTTCCACCTGCTCGGAACGACGTCCAAGGGCAAGTCGACGGGCGGCGTCATCGCCGCGTCCGTGTTCGGCTCGCCGGACTACGTGCGGAGCTGGAAGGCGACCGACAACGCGCTCGAAGCGGTCGCCACACAGCACAGCGACGCGCTGTTGATCCTCGATGAAATCGGGCAGGTCGAGCCGCGCTTGGTCGGCGATGTGATTTACATGCTCGCGAACGAGTCGGGCAAGGCGCGCGCGTCGCGCAACGGTTCGGCCAAGCCGGTGCTGACGTGGCGGCTTCTGTTCCTATCGAACGGCGAAAAGAGCGTGTCCGCGTTGATGGCCGAGGCGAACAAGCCGATGAAAGGCGGTATCGAGGTGCGCTTGCCGGCCATCCCGGCCGAGGTAGGCGACATGGGCGTGGTGGAAGCGCTGCACGGCTTCCCGACGCCGGCCGCGTTGATCGAGCATCTAGAGCGCCACGCGGGCCGGTATTACGGCACGGCCGGGCCGGCGTTCATCGAGTTCGCATCCGCGCAGGCCGATGAGTTGGCCGAACATCTGCGCACGCGCGTCGACGAGCTGGTGACGGAGTGGGTGCCGGACGGCGCGCATTCGCAGGTGGCCCGTGTCGCGAAACGGTTTTGCCTCGTCGCGGTGGCGGGCGAGCTGGCTACCGCGCACGGGTTGACCGGCTGGCCGGAAGGCGCGTCGGTCGACGCGGCGCGTCGTTGCTTCGAAGGCTGGATGGAACTGCGCGGCGGCGCGGGCAATTCGGACGAAGCGGAAGCCGTGCGTCAGGTGCTGCACTTCCTCGTCGCGCACGGCGACAATCGTTTCGTGTGGATGAACCGCGCGCAGGACGATCATCGGCCGAACGTGCCGCATCGGGCGGGCTTCAAGCAGCACGTGAAGCGCGACGAGCGCCGCACGGCGATCGCGTCCGATCGCGAGTATTACGCCGAGTTCGGTGGCAAGATGAGCGCCGACGACGCCGAGCACGTCGAGACGGAATATCTGATCGAGGCGGCCGTGTTCCGCAAGGACGTGTGCGCCGGCTTCGATCACAAGATGGTCGCCAAGGCGTTGATGAAGCGCGGCGTGCTGATGCCGCGCAGCGACGGCTATCCGTATCGACAGGAATACATCCCCGGCCACGGGAAATTCATGGTGTATCGCGTTCGCCCGTCCATCTTCACGCTCGAACTGTGAACCGCGCCGCCGCCGTGCGGGAGGGCGGCGGCGGGCATTCCTTTGCGCGCGATTTCGTGCCTGCATCAAAGCCGCTTTGAAGGTCGCGTACCAGACTGAACCGGATGGCGTGTGCTCGGCGAATCTTGCTGGATTCGTAATGATCCGGGTCCGTTTATCTCCAGTATCTCCAGCGTTCTCCAACCCTGTTTGGAGATAGCCAAAGCCTTATGTCACAAGGCTTTGCGGCCGATCCGGGCATCTATCTCCAAGTCTCCAGCGTGTTTTGCGCTGAGCGGCTTTGTGCCGGACATACGAGACAAGCGCAAGCGTAGACCGGGCGCAGCTCTCCAGGAATTGGCGGCCATCGAAAACGCGTTCCCGCAAGGAAAGTCCGCGACGCACTCGCCCCGACATTATTGCGTTCACCGCAAAGGCTCGCCGGTCGGGAACGCGGGGGACCCCATGGCATAGACGATATGCGGGGGCTCACACCCGCGCCCTTTCTCTACTGGTGGCCAACACTAGGGGGACACATTCATACCGGGACGAAACGGGGGGCTGCGGTGCCGGTTTGGTTGGGGAAGTGCGGTGGGGCGCATGTGAAAAAGGGACGCACTAATCAAGTCCAGTGCTCCGAATTCCTGCCGTCCGGAAGCAGCCCCGATTCTGCGATTGAGCACGCCGACAATTTCATGGGGGTACAAATATCCCTTGCATCTCTGATTTATTGGGGGTACATTTATTGTCATGGACATTACCTACGACCCAAATAAGAGCGAAAGGAACATTGTCGAGCGTGGACTTTCGTTTGAGCTGGCGCGTGAATTTGAGATGGCGGGCGCGCTGATCGTGGAAGATGTTCGGATGATGTACCCGGAACGCCGCTTTCAGGCGCTCGGCCGCATCGGCGATCGCCTTCATATGCTGGTGTTCACGCCGCGCGACGGCATGGTTCACGTCATCAGCCTGCGCAAGGCTAACTCCCGCGAGGTGAAAAGATATGAGCAAGCGAAAAGTACGTAATCCAGTTGACGAGAATCCGGAGTGGACCGACGCCGACTTCGCGCGTGCGCGTCCGGCCGAGGAGGTGTTGACTGAACTGTTCGGCAAGGATGTTGCAGCCAAACTGACGAAACCGCGTGGTCGACCGAAGTCGGCCAATCCCAAGACCCCGCTTAAGCTGCGGATCGATCCTGACATCGTGAGCGCCTACAAAGCGCAGGGCGAAGGATGGCAAACGCGCATGAACGATGCGCTACGGGACTACGCGAAGTCACACGGCATGATGTGATTGGGCGGCGGTTGCCCGTGCATCCGCACGCTCAATCGATTCGCGCTCGCAGCGCGTCCCTATGAGCCGACAGACGGGACGCGCTCGCACTTTGTCGGTAGGTGGGGCTTACCGCGCCGCTGCGATCGGGATGATCTCTGCTCCTGCTTTGAGACGGTCGAGATGGTCACCCCATGCCTGCATCATTCGCCTGCGCTCGGGCAGGTATTCAGCGTGAACGTAGGCGGCCGTTACTTGGTTGCGCTCGGCATGCGCCATCTGTCGCTCAACAACGTCCCGGATGAATCCAAGCTCGCGTAGGGCCGTGGCCGCCAATCCGCGAAAGCCGTGCCCCGTCATCCGGGATTTATAGCCCATGCGATACAGCGCGTAGAGCATGGTGTTGTTCGAGATGTGGCTGCGGCCTTGCACGCTGTAAAACACAAAGCGATGGTGGCCGTTGATCGCGCGTAGCTCGGCGAGCACGTCGAGCGCCTGACGCGATAGAGGCACGATATGCGGGTCACGCATCTTCATGCGTTCCGCTGGTACGCGCCATTCTGCGGCGTCTTCGTTAAACTCCGGCCATTCCGCACGAATCATTTCCGCCGTGCGTACGAAGGAGAGTGCCATGAAGCGGAGCGCAAGCCGGGTGACTAGGTCGCCTTGGTAGGCGTCAATGTCGCGCATGAGCTGCGGTATCTCGGTCGCCTTGACGCGGGCCATGTGCTGGACGCCCGGCCCTTTCTTCAATACCGTCTGCGCGTCGATATCCGCTGCCGGGTTCCTCGTGCATCGCCCGGTCATGATTCCGTACTGGAACACCGCCCGCGAGCGTTGAAGAATACGCTTCGCCGTCTCCCGTACCCCTCGCGCTTCTACCGCGCGCACGATAGCGAGCATCTGCGGGGCGTCAATCTCGGTGATGGGACGCGCGCCGATCTTCGGAAAGGCGTCGACCTCAAGCGAGTGCATCACCTTCTCGGCGTAGCCATCCGTCCATCCCGCGCGTTGGGAGTCGTACCACTCGCGGGCCACCGCCTCGAATGAATTGGTGGCGGCGATCTCTGCGGTCCGCTTGGCTTCCTTTTTTGCTTCTCCCGGATCGATCCCGGCGGCGAGCTGCTCGCGCGCCTCGTCGCGCTTCTTGCGCGCCGCCGCCAGCGTGACGGCCGGGTACACGCCAAGGGCCAGCGTTTTCTGCTTGCCAAGGAAGCGGTAGAACATGCGCCAGTACTTTCCGCCGTTCGGGTGGACGAACAAGTACATCCCCTCGCCGTCGGTGAGCTTGTACGGAGTGGTCCCGGCCTTCGCGTTTCGGACCTGCACATCAGTAAGCGGCATCTGCTGGTATCTCGATTGCTGGTATCTGGAGATGCCAGCAAAAATACCAGCAGATTCGCTGGCTGTCACTGGGCAACCTTGGGCAACGTTAGAGGCTGGGAGGCCCGCCAGACGGTGATTCTGGGGGTATTTCTTGCGAAGCTTGGGGAAGGTTTGGGGCTTGGCTGGTCCCCCCGACAGGAATCGAACCTGTATCTAGCGCTTAGGAGGCGCTTGTTCTATCCATTGAACTACGGGGGGCGGATAGTTTGAGCGGGATGGATTGAACCCTTGAAAATCAGGCTCTAAGCCTTGTCCCGCTTGCCTTTCGGCGATTTTCTCCAATCGACTGATGACGCATAATGACATGCGATGACAGAGGGTTTAACGCCGCCTCTGCTACACTTTTGCTACAAAACCACCCTGTAGCACGCTCTGTTCGGACCGCGTTGCTACAGTTTTTCAACGGGGTAGCACGTGGCGTCAATCATCCAGATTGGCTCTCGCTGGCGGGCTCAGGTCCGCCGGCTAGGGAGCAAGAGTATATCAAAGACATTCCGAACAAAGGGAGCGGCCGAGGCTTGGGCACGCGACATCGAATCGTCGATCGATAAGGGGCGCGAGGCGGCGGTCGAAGAAACCATCACGGTCGGCGAACTGGTGAGGCGCTATCGAGAGGCCCGAAAGGAGTCCGGCCGACCGGTTGGCGAGAAGTCGAATGAACACTACATGCTCGCACGACTAGAAAGTCACTTTGATGATGAAGTAGCCGCGAAGCTGTCAACGCAGCGATTGGTCAAGTTCGCTCAATTGCGAAAGAAGGAGGGCGCTGGCCAGTACACCATCGACATGGATATTTCGAAGCTCGGGACCGTTTTCAAGCACATGGCGTCACTCCTCGATCTGCGATTGCCGCTTGCACCAAGTATCGCGCGGCCGACTCTCGATCACTTGCGGCTTATCGGACCAGGCAACCATCGGAATCGGCGGCCGACGCGCGATGAGATTGTGAAGATATTCGAGTGGTTCGCGGAGCATCCTGAGCGAGAGCAGGCAGTGCCGGACGTGATTCGTGTCGCTATGAAGAGCGCGTTCCGGCGCGGCGAATTGTTCCGGCTTACGTGGTCCGATCTCGACGTCGAGCGCCGCCTCGCGCTCGTGCGTGATCGAAAGCACCCTCGGCAGAAGAAAGGAAACGACGAGTGGGTGCCGTTGATTGGAGACTCGCTCGAAGTACTGCTACGTCAGCCGCGATATCCGGTGCCGCCCGAGTACGAAGCGAAGCGAAAGGCAGATCCGGCGATCGAGCCGCATCCGAACGAGTTCATATTCCGATTCGACAAGAGCACGGCCAGTAAGTACTTCAAGCGGGCGTGCGTGGATAAGGGGATCGACGATTTGCGGCTGCACGATCTTCGGCACGAAGCGACAAGCGCGCTTTTCGAGGACGGTTGGGATATTCCGGGGGTTGCGGCCGTGACCGGTCACAAGGATTGGCGCAACCTGAAGCGCTACACGAATCTGCGGCCGGATCAGGTTGCGAAGAAGGGGCAATTGAAGTTGGTGAACGAGTAGAGCGCGTTACGCGTCTGCCTCTATATCCAGCAATTCCTGCATGCCCTCATATACTGGAATCGGGATCATCAGGTTCGAAATGGCGAGTTCGCGAGCTGTGCGACTTGATTTGACGTTATAGTCGAGATAGATCTGCTGAACTGTATTTCCGTTGTATAGCTCGCGAATACGAGGATGGTCGTCATAGCTCAACAGCCACGGATAGCCTTGAGTTTGTAGAAACTGAGCGAGGTCAACGTGATTCGCATCGGTATAGTGGTATCGATATAGCTTTGGCCCTTGTTGATAATATGGCGGATCGACGTAGACAAACGAAAATCCCGTTGCGATTTCTTCTGTGTTAGTGCGCATGAAGGTAATCGCGTCATCGCAGTAAATTCTAATTCTTTCTGCAAAGCGAGCCACTGAGCGAATTTGTCGAATGATCTTTTCTTTGTTAAAGCGACAGTCAATCTTGTAGCGAGAAGCTTGGGCTTCTCCACCAATTGGCCCTGCTCCGAGAATTCCGGAAAAATTTGTTCGATTGTAGAATAGGCCAGCTACACCGAGCTGCAGGATCGTAAAACGCCCATCTGCAGGATAGACTACCTCTCTTGTGGCTTGCAGTTGAGCCCATGTTTCCATCGTGACAGGGCATGCTTCGACTGCTGCGCAGAGGTCTTCAGTGATGTTGAAGACGCACCACCAGAACGCGTATACCAATGGATCACGCTCGACCAGTACTGCATTAGAGATAAAACCCAGACGAAGCAGTTCCAGTGAAACCGAGGCACCGCCCGCAAAGGGCTCGTAAAAAGTGCAGCCATTCAGGTAATTTTCTTCAATGACGCCGCTGATATAGGCGGCTAGTCGTGCCTTTCCGCCTGGGTATCGCAGTGGGCTAAGAGGCTCGTTGCGAGGGAGAAGTTTCTTGGGCATGTTCAATTCCCCTCCAGAATATACTGAATTACGCCGCGAATGTTGTTTGCAATCGTTTCTAATGTCGGTGCATCGGCCTGTTGGTACTTGAGGTGTGTCATTGAGTCTAGATAATCTTTGGCTTGCTTCGTGGTGCCGGCAGAGAGAACTCGACAAATCTTATTTTCTGAAAACACCCCGTTATTGAAGTTCGAGCAAAAATTAATCATACTGACGAGCGCGGGATCGCGGCCCAGTTGCTTCTCGAGCTTCAAGAGTTCGCTCCATTTTTTTGCCTTCTTTATTTGATAGACCAAGGCGCATTCAAATAGTGCTCGAAGAACTAAAGATGCCGAAATGGGTGTGATCTTGTGATTGATCCCGCGAATCTCGCGGGTCAATGCAAGCAGATTGTCATCAGTTACGTGGCATTCGAGCTTTTCGAAGAAAATAGATATCTTTTGCGTTTTTGGACGCGGTGCACCAGCATTGGGCCCGCCTGCGGGTTGGCCCGGAGCTTTGGGGTCTTTGCCATCGCCTTTGGTGTGCTGACGTGGTTCCGCCGGCTTGACGTGTTTTTTGCCTTCGGGTGATTCGAGAAACCGTTCAAAATACTTCAGCGGCTCCGTCCGGGTATCGCAGCGTGGCTTGCCTTTCTCGGGGTCGGGGAGCAGAAAGTCGCGTGCAATTGCGATCATCTGTTCTTTGAAAACTCTTGGCGGCAGTGCGCTGACGGGGTTCTGATCGGCGTCGAACGATAACTGCAAGATGCGCTGGGTGTCCGCTAACGTGAAGAAGCGCGTATACGGGTTGGTGACAAGTTTTTCGTTCTCGAGTACCGCGCGTTCGTCATCGGTCCACGTGTCGAGATCGAGTGCGTACTTGAGGAGTCTGTACGGCTTGACAAGTTTTCGAATTGCGCCCGGCGTTGTGCCGAGTGCTTCTGCGACTTTGTCGATTGGGGCGTGCTCGAGCATGCGCACGGCCCGTCGCATCTTCGCTACCGGCGACCAAGGCTTTGCGCCGCGCTCGGTGTGGCGCTTCGTCAACACGGGATCGGCTGCTTCTCTGTTCGGCGCTACGTCGGCGCTCAGCTTGCGCAAAGTAGCTTTGACAGCGGGCGGTGCGGCAGGGAATCGGCCGACAAACTCCGCAGGGATGAGTGATGGGTCAAGTAGCATTTGGCAAGCGGCGACGCGGCGATTTCCTTCGAGGACGACGTGCTTCCCTCCCTCGACAAAAGTGATGATGCGCTCGCCGTAAAAGAGCCCCTCGTTTCGAACGATTCCTCTTGCGAGGTCAAGCACGTCCTCGAATTTCAGAAGTTTCGCGCGAATCTCGGCCTGCTTGGCGTTCGGTTCAATTTCGATACGAGGGTTGCGTAGGTCCAGTTGAATCTTCTTGGGATCAAGTTCTGCGGTCGACCACGGCTCGCTAACTGCCATCTTTCGCCCCGGATATTATTAGGTTGGTGAGGATATACATCATTTTAACGCGGCGCGCCACCAGTCGCGCCCAAAGCGGGCTATGCGGCTTCGGCGCGGGCGCGACGGGACATATCATCGAGGTAGTCTGCGACGGCGTCGTATGCGGCAAATCGGCCGCTACCTTCCTTGTACGTCGGGATCGGGAACGTCTCTGCGCTGATCTGATTACGGATGGTTCCCTCCGACATCATCAGCAACTGCGCGAGCTGCGCCAGCGTCATGCGCGGGCCGTACTTCTCAAGTATGTATGCGCGGGTCAGAAGGCTCATTTGCGTTCTCCCGCGCGAGCGCGGAGCCGATCGAGCCGTTCGAGTTCCGCGAGGATCAGTGCGGCGGCCTTGACGAGATTTCGACGCTGCGTTGTCGGCTTCCACCAATCGGTGGCCCAAGGCCATGGCGGCGGTGGATCGCCAGCGGGATATGCGAGCGTGTACATGGCATAGCACCCTGCTGCACAGGACATCTCGAGGTCGCCGCATTTGTCGTCGTGTTCCGGCGTCCAGCCTTCCTGCTCGATCTGGCGGCGGCGCTCGATGAGCACGTCGCGAGCAGAGTTGGTTAGTTGTATTGCGATCTGTGCGTCATTGCTGTCGTTTAGGAGCGGTTCAAGCGCGGCCACATGCTGCTCGCCGGCCGGATGGCCGGCACATGCGCCGAGCGCGAATTCGATTGCCGCGTTCTGTTCGTGTGTCATCGCGATCGCGGCCGGGGGAGTGGGACTTGTGCGGTCGATCTCGCGCAGCAGCGCGGAACGATATTGTCGTATCGTCTGAAACGACATCGAGTATTCGTCGGCGGCGATGAGCCGTCTAAGAAGCTGTTGCGAAATTAAGTTTCGGGTCTGTTAACTTTTCCGACTTGGTGTTAACTTCCTGTCTTGTTTTGCCTGACAGGAAGCGATGCCTAAAGAACTTGTAGACGACGAATTGTGGTCACTCATCGAGCCGCTGCTGCCTGCTCGAGCACCACGCAATCGCCGGTACGCAGGCCGCAAGCCGACACCCGACCGCGC
>NZ_LOVS01000143.1:0-2896 GCF_001523835.1 Burkholderia sp. ABCPW 14
CGATCACCAGCCACCCACCAGGCCCGGTGACAACACCCCCCGGATCATGACTGCGACTGGGGGCGGGAATCATGCCGGGCCTGGCTGGCCAAAACCCCAATTATCGGGGTGTGAAGATAGTAACGGGGCTGAGTTGAGATGATTGAGAAATTTCGTGAAGCGTTGTCGCTCTTCCTCGTCCAAGTCATCATCCTTAAGCAACTCCTCTTGTCGAGCGAGCGATGGGAGAAAAGGAGTGCGGTCTCCGTCAGAGATGCGCTCGGTGTAAAGCCGATGCCATGTCTGTGTTGTCAGCGTCCCACAGTAGGGGCAGCTGAAGGCGGTCTCAGTCGTAGCCGGTGCGACTGTTTTGGTCATTTTGGGCTTCTCGCGATACTGGTATTGTGGTTTCGTCGGACGTGCATGCGACACGTATTGTGTTGCAGATTAGATCAAGTCGGTAGCCCTTGCGGGACCTTGGCCCGCGGTCATTTTGGAACGAAGACATTCGAGAAAGGAATGGGGCTGTTCAGTCGTGTGATGTCGATTTTCGAGAAACCAAAACACGATGCAGCGGCAGCCGCATCGCCGCCTATGGAAAGCTCGGTAGAGCCTACCCCGATTGCGGAACGGCGCCGCGCGGTCGGGCAGATTGGACACCCCGACTTATCGCCACCGAGTCCCGCTTTCTTCCAGCTTGCGCAGGAAAAAGCTACCGTTGCACAATCGCGAATGGCGCTATCGCGGCGCGGTGGCACTCGTCAAAGTACTATGAGCGGTATGGCGGCGACGACCATCCAGAGCGGGATCTGAAGAGCTACGTGATTCGCGGTAGTTGGGCAATTCAGAGGGGCTTAATCCGGGTCGGGTCTGACGGATATGGGTCACCGATCGCCCATTTTGAATGCGAATCGGAACTCGTCCTGCGTCGCGCGTAGGCGCTACGAATTCGCGTTTCCAATTCGACGCCGAGCCTTGCCAGATAAGGCTGGGAGGCCGGCATAATCAAAGGTTTTGGAAACGCCGAAGCTCTCTAAGTGCTTGTAATACTTGATGATTTCAAGAGCTTTGTAATCATCAGGTGGCGGGTTCGAGTCCTGCAGCCCCAAACAAATCAAGGGGTTACGTGAGGCTTGCGTAACCCCTTGACGTTTCCAATTCCGATTTCGTTTGATACTTCGCAAGATGGTCCCGCGGCAAGCGGGACCGAGTATTTGGTACGTCTATCCGTCGCCGTAATCTCGGGAGTCGTTCTGCATTGCCGCCGCGAAGTCCTCCAGCGCCCCGTATGTAAACCACGATGGACACCGGTCCGCGAATTGACTCGCGTCGGACAGGTTCCTGAGGTGCACACAAACATACCCGCGGCGACGATTCAGCTCGACGACGAGGTGCTGCATGCTTTCAAAGCGACGGGCCGGGGCTGGCAACGCGGGTGAATGCCGCGTTGAAGGAGTGGCTCGAGACGCACAAGCCGGCGTAACGAATCCCATCAGCCAAACGAAGGGCCGCGCACCGGGCAACCGGGCGCGGCCCTTTTTACGTAGGCGTCACGCTTCCCGATTGGTCGACCGCTGGAATCGGCCGATCAAACCGAAGAGGATGAACGACAGAATGAGCGCGCCGGCGAAGCTGACGAGCAGCAGAATACCGACGAAGATATCCTCATTTTGTTCGCCGCCGGCGGAGCCGAGCGCGCGAAACACGAGCGACAACGTATCCCATCCTTCCCCGCCGTTACCGAACCAGTGCGACAGCGCCGGTAGCGACGTGACACCGATGAAAATCGGCCAGGTCAGCACCAGTGCCAGCAATATGCGACCGATCGTCTTCATCTAACCGTCACCCTCCCGTACGCCTTCAATGCGGTCCCCGGAACCTGGATTGCCGGTTGCGCTTTCAGGAACGCGCGCAGCTTATCGAACTGCGCTCGGCTCGCGAGCGTGATGCATCCGTCGCTTTCGCCCATGCGGCCGACCGGGTGCAGGCGGAAATGCCCGCGACGGATACCGTTGATGGCCGTCCAGTCGTCAAGCTGGCCGTCGTTGCGATACAGCGCGAACCATTCCGCGCGGTGCGTGTTGAGGGCAGTGTCTTTCACCGTGTCCCAGAACCAGCCCAGGTGGCCGCCGCTTTGGCGGTCGACGATGTAGTAGATGCCAGCGGGCAAGGGGCCTTTGTCCGCGACCGCAGTCGAGCCCGGATCGTTGATGTACCGGCCGTTGCCGGAGAAGGCGGGAACGCTTCCGAAGCCTGGGCAGGTCAGCGTCGACAGGCTGCGATGGTTCAGGACGAACGTGCATTCAACGGGCATGGAATTCCTCGGTGCATAGCTCTCAGGTTGTGGTGACGCCTGGTCGCCGGTCGCGGCGGCTGCGCCTCATTAGTCTTGCGCTATCTTCCATCGGAACGCGGCGTGAGCACAAGCCTACTCGGGTAGAGCGGCTACAGGGCTCGGGTTGCTCGGCCGGCGAAGACATTCGGCCAGGTTGGCGCCACGCTGCTGTAGACCTGTACGCGAGCGGCAAGGGGCGAGGGAGCCAGGGGTAGGGTAGCGATTGGGAGGTCGCCGCGCCCGCTGCTGCGCGGTCCCCTCCTCGCCTGCGGGCTTCGCTTGACAGGCTGGTTTTAATGCGCCGGGTGGCTGGGGGCGCCGGTCCTTGTGGCGTGGGTTTCAGGCCGTTTTCTGGTGCGCTGGAATCGTGCGTTTTGATGCCCGTGAGTGCGGATTGATGCAGTTCGACCCACGGCACCGTTTCAGGTTGGTCGATGCGAGCCTGTACCGGATAAATAGTCGAACCTGAACAATCCTGGACGGCTTATACGGAAAGGCTGTGATGCCGAAACGGTGTTGTTGGATTTGCAGGAAGCAGGCATATTGACGCGTGAATCCTGCAAATCCTGACGAGGTGTGGAT
>NZ_LOVS01000144.1:0-114295 GCF_001523835.1 Burkholderia sp. ABCPW 14
GACGGATGCTCGCTACGCTGCTCTCGTACCAGACGGACTGCGCGCTCCCGGACTTCCGGGGAAAACTTGCTTGGCTTCTTGCTCATGGCTCCATTCTCTCAAGAGTTCGAGCCTCCACCAAATCCGGGGCGGTTCAGACTTAGGCTTGAGGTTACGTAGTGCAGCGTCGGTGAGCATCGAGGTTTTTCTCCTGTTTGTGACGGCTTTTACCGTCAGAGGCCAGGAGACCTGCTGATGCTCGGAAAGCCGCATAAAACCAGCTTTCCCGAGAAGACTTTTACCGTCAAAGACGGCTTTGGTCTGGATAGTGAACGGGAGGGTCTTAATCCGGCCGTCGGTTCTTACCTCCAGTTCTACCGCCAACCTGTCCTGCTGGCCCGCGATAGCCACCGATAGCTACCGCGACGCATTTCTTTACAAATCAATGCGTTACGTTAGTTTTTCAATAGCTAGCGATAGTCCCCGAAGGACCTGATTTCACTCCCACTCGATTGTCAATCCAGTGGCTGGAGTCTTGTGGGGGCGGCGTTTCTGCGTGGTCATGCGGCGTCGATACCGTTAGAGATACCGACAATCATGCCCAGCAGTTGACGGCTGTAGTCGGAACGCATCGGAGGATCAACACCCGCTTTGCTTGAAAAAGCGCGAGCACTTACCGGCTCAGGACGATTTGTGAGCACGATACCGTCGTTGATACCGTCAGGCTCGTTCGAACGCGGTTCTCGGTACCGTCACAACCGCAATGCTGCACCAAGATTGTCGTGCTCGAAGGCACTGGCCATGCGTGCGATCTCTGCGCGCCTGCAACCAACCTCAGCGGCAACCACCTGCCATGTCCGGGTCACGTCGGCCACCTCCCGGATCGTGGCCCGAGCCTGTTTCAGCGACAAGCCGAAAAACTCCGCCGCATTTTCAAGGAGGCCCCGACCACGTTCCCTCGTCGAGATCGATGTTAGTCGTCAGGATGCGTGTCTTGACGTCGGTCGGCGTGGGATTGAGGTCACAGGCTGGTGACAATATGGTTTCATGAAATTTAACGTGCGCCAAGTACGTGCATAGATCGCTTGCGGTCATGGTTTCGGTCGATTGTGATCACTGCACCTGGTTGCGGTGATCACCCATCTGCGAATAATCGACCAGAAGCTGCCACTCGTCACATCCGCAAGCAGACGTCCAAAGCATCGGAACAGCGCTCCAGTTCTGCGAGTCGCGCGCTAATCCAGGCAACACACCAGCCTCTCTCCCACTGGGTCGTGGGAGAGAGGCTCGTGTAGTTACACCTGCGCGAAACCGCCATCGACCGGAAGGTCAATGCCCGTGATGTAGCTGCTGTTCTCTGAAGCCAGGAAGAGGGCAGCAGCGGCCAGTTCCTCAGGACGGCCAAGGCGTCCCATCGGCGTCATGCCCGAGAACGCTTTCTTCGCTACATCCGCCTGTTCCTTGCTGGTGAACTGACCATCGATGATCGGCGTATCAGTAGCTCCGGGACTCAAGGTGTTGACGCGGATGCCACGGTCCTTCAGCTCCATGGTCCAAGTCTTGGCCAGTGAACGCAGGGCCGCCTTGGTGGCGCTGTACACGTCGTACGCCGGGAGGCCCTTGTCGGCGACGATCGAGGACGTGAGGATGACGGAACCACCATGCTTCATCAGCGGCAACGCCTTCTGCACGGTGAAGATGACACCGCGGAGGTTGATGTTCAATGTCTTGTCGTAGTGTTCCAGCGTGATCTGATCGATCGTCTTCTGCTCGACAAAGCCAGCGTTGGCAAACACAACATCAACGACACCCTTTTCGGATTCGATGGTTTTGTAGAGTGCGTCCAGATCGGCGAGATTGGCGACGTCGCCTTTAACTGCTGTCACGTTCTTGCCGATCGCAGCTTTGGCCTTGTCGAGCTCGGCTTCACGCCGGCCCATGATGTACACGTAGGCACCCTCCTCGACGAACCGCTTTGCTGCAGCCAGGCCGATACCGCTGCTGCCGCCGGTGATGACGGCCACTTTGCTCTTCAGTTGCATGATGAATCTCCAGTTGGGTTGCGACGCTGGGAAGAGTATTCTGTGCGTTAACGCAAAGGAAGTAGCAATATGCGCAAATCAAACTTGCAAAAAAGCACATCACCTCTCGCGTGGGACGATCTGCGCACGGTGCTGGCCGTCGCGCGCGAAGGCAGTCTCAGTGGGGCTGCCCGTGTGCTACAGGTCGAGCATTCGACGGTCTTCCGGCGTATCCGCGGAATCGAAGAGCGCTTCGGCGCCGAACTATTCGAGCGCGGACGCAACGGCTATTCGCCGACCGCTCATGGCGAGGCCGTGGCGGAGTCGGCGCGAGTCATGGAGGAGGCTGCACTAGCTGCCGAGCGCCGTGTTCTCGGAGCCGACGTCAGACTGAGTGGCGTCGTGCGGATCGCCACGACGGAGATATTCGCCGCATATCTTCTGCCTGAAGTGTTGCCAACCTTTCTCGATGCAAATCCAGAGATCGAGATTGAGATCGACGTCGCGAACCAGAATGTCAACCTTACGCATCGCGAAGCGGACCTTGCACTCCGAATTGCCGATCAGCCAGCCGAGCATCTGTACGGGCGGAAGGTCGGAGAGCTACGCTACGCCGTATTCGCTCACCGCCGGTACTTTCGCGGAGGCAAGGCACCCAAACTGGAGGAGTTGCCGTGGATCGGGTTCGACGAGAGTTTGCGCCGGGTGGCGATCGCACGATGGCTCGATGCACGACTGCCGGGAATGCGTCCCAGATTGCGGGCCGATTCGGTCATCGCGATCATGCACGCTGCGGCTGCTGGAATAGGTGCTGCAATTCTTCCGCTGCTTGCGGCAGACGCCAATTCATCGCTGCGCCGCGTGACTGGCGTCCTGGAAGAGCTACCCGTACCGCTTTGGGTACTCAACCATGCCGATGTTCGCGAAAACGCGCGCGTGAGGGCGCTTTCGCGTCATCTGGCGACCACGCTGCCCGTGATTCTCAAGAGGCTCCAACAAAGCCAATCGTGACATGGGCGTTGGACTCGGCTAGCTGCTGTCTCGAAGGTAACCAGGATGTCCAGGGCCTGCTGGCTCAGATAGACATTGTGCGCGCGACCAGCCTTCATCCGGTCCTTCGGAATTGTCCAGATCGCTGCATTGAAGTCCACCTCGCTCCAGCGAGCAAGGATAAATTCCGACTTGCGCACCAGCGTCAACAGCATGAACTTGATCGCCAGACGCAGCGTGGGGAGCGTGGGCGTGCGCTCCTAGCACATGGATCTCCCCGGGTGTCAGTGCCCGGTCTCGCGGCTTGAAGGTAGCAATAGCGGAGGGCCGTATGTCTTCTGCAGGATTGGCTACCTTCAGCTCTTGCCTGCACAAAACGATAGACCTGGAGGACGATGTCGCGTGCCTGAACGGCAGGTGCAGCCGCACCCCGCTCCTTGATCTTCTCGCACCTCATTAGGAGTCTTGAAGGTGTGATCTCTTCGAGCTTCAGCCGCCCGAACTCCGCTGCGAGATTCCAGTCGTAGACGGACTTCCTCATCGCGCGGGTCGATTCCGCGAGCGTGGCTTCCGCGAAGTATATTTCGGCCCACTTCCCCAACGTCATCGCTTCGGCCGCTTCTACACGCTTTTCAACCTTGCTTCTGGACGGACTGGCGCCCTGCTCCACTTCCCGACGAGCACGCTCAAGGAGCAGCCTTGCTTCCGCAAGACGCATCGACATGCCAAAGGAAAGTTCGTCGGCAGCGCGTGCACCGCGTGCTGGCAGCCCGGGATCGTAGCGGCCAATGACCAGGGTCTCCCGGCGACCATTCAGACGATAGTCGAAGCGGAAACACGCCGGTCGCATAGCCGTACACGAGCACCGGCTCGTAGGGGAGATAGCTTGTTGGCATCTTCTAACAACGTTTTACCCGGCCCGCCCGGATGACATCAGATTTCTGCCGCGCACGCTCCTAGGCTGCGCTGCTCATCCACAGAAGCGGCCTGGGCGCGAATCCGAGCTTCGCTTTGGCTCGGTCATTTGAAGCGCCGGTCAGCCGCGTGTGGTAAAAGACCGCTTCCTCGCCAGCCAAATTCGGCGCGTCGTTCACGCTGACGCTCGGCGGCGGCGCGCCGACCCAGCGTGCGAACGCCGGCAGCCATTCAGCGACGGGCAGGGGATCGTCGTCGACGATGTTGTAGACGCCAGGCTCGGACGTCAACGCGGCGACGGTTGCCGCGATGGCGTCGTCGATATGGACGAACGACCAGACGGCATTGCCTTCTCCGATGATCGCCGATTCGCCGTTGCGCGCCTGTTCGGCAATCGCGCCGTCGGGGCGGTACCAGGTGCCGGGACCATAGAAGAAGCCGTAGCGCAGCACGACACCATCGAGTGATGGCGAGGCAAGTACCTTGTCCTCATACTCGCCAATGGTACGCGCGCTCTCGCCAATTTCGCCTGGCGCGTCGTACCTGAGCCTGGCTGTCTCGTCGGCGAGCCATCCCGCCGGAGCATCCAGGTAGAATCCGCGAGATTGCACGATATAGCGGCCGACACCCAACTCCCGGGCCGCGGCGAGCAGGTTGGTGCCGCCCTCGCGATGAAGGCGCGTGTCGTTGGGCATCGACTTGATAATGTCCGCGGGGTTGGCGGGAAGCCAGGTCAACTGGTCGATGACGACGTCCGGCGAGGCGACCTCGATTGCGGAACGTACGGCACCGGCGTCGAAAGCGTCGGCACACGTTGGTACCGCGCCGAGCTCGCGCAGGCGATCCACGCCCGCGCCTGCGCGAGTCATGCCGATCACCTGATGGCCGAGCGTGCATAGCACGCGGACGAGCGGCAATCCCACGGCGCCTGTCGCGCCGGCAACGAAAATCTTCATGAGTATCTCCTGTTGGCGACGCGGCGATCCAGGCGCCGCGAAACCCGACCACCTCGCCTCAGATTTCCTGCACGGCCTGGGGCGTGTTCCGGAAGCTGATGGCCATCCGGTTGTACGTGTTCATCAGGCTGATTGCGATCGTCAGGTCCACGAGCTCGCGCTCGTCGAACTCGGCGCGGACCGCGTCGTACGCCGCATCGGGGACGCCAGTCCTCGCGACGCACGTGACTGACTCGGCCCACGCAAGCGCGGCGCGCTCGCGCGCGTCAAACAGATTGCCGGCTTCGGACCACGCCTGCACCAGCGCCAGCTTTTCGAACTTCACGCCTTTCTTCAGCAGGTCGCGCGTGTGCATGTCGAGGCAGTACGCGCAGTTGTTGATCTGCGACACGCGCAAGTACACCAGTTCGACGAGAACCGGGGAAAGGCTGCTCTGCATGACGTAGCCGTAGACTCCGCCAAGCGCCTTGACGCCCGCGGGTGCGATCTGGTTGTAGTCGAGACGCTTGCTCATGTTTTTGCTCCTTGATGTGCTTGATTTACTTGACGGGTGTGGTCAGGGCCTTGTCGTTGGAATCAACCACGAACACCGCGAGCAGTTTCGCGGGCTGGGTCTTGCTCGCGTTACGGCTCACGCGGTGAAGCGAACCAGGATCCTCGAAGAAGCTTTCGCCGGCACGGTAGACCCGCTTCGGGCCGTCATTGACTTGTGACTCGATGGCACCCGAGACGACGTACGCATAGATGAATGCCGATTTGGCATGAGTGTGCGTCGGCGACGCGCCACCGGGCGCATAGTCGACCTCCACCGCGATCAATGACTTGCCGGGAATGTTGGGGATGGCATGCTCGAAGTTGGGTACAACGGTTTCACCGGTCTCATGCGCAGTAGCGGACATTGTGACGGCGAAGGCAACGGTTGTGCAGGCGGCAGCGAGGACAGATCGAATGTTCATAAAGATGCTTCTCCTTAGGACCCTTGTATTGTGTCGGCGAGCTGGGCCACAAGTAAGAACCAGGAATGAACATCTTTTATGTACCATGAACGCATGACCAGGCCACTGCAAATACAGCTCGATCGGTCTGCGAAGGCTTCATTGGCCGAGCAGATCCGCAACGCGATCAGCACCGCAATAGAGAGCGGCGTGCTTGCGCCGGGAGCACGTCTGCCATCATGGCAGGACCTCGCAGCCCAGCTTGGTGTCGCCCGTGGCACGGTGCGCGAGGCATATGACCGACTTGCCAACGCTCAACTCATTATTGCTTCCCGGGCGGCCGGAACACGGGTGGCGGATCGGCCGCCCGTTCCCGTTCAGGTGGAAGAACGGCCTGATCCGGGCTCGTTCATGGAGATGTACGGGGAACTCACTGCCGGGCCGGCGATTTTCCAGATGGGCGTGCCCGCCCAGGAAACGCTACCCGCCAAACTCTTCACAAAAGTTCGGTCATTCGCTCTGCGCGCGGAATCGAGCGCTTCAGTAGTGTATCCCGATCCTCGGGGCGAACTGGAATTGCGGCGCGAAATAGCGGCCTACCTCGCCATTGCGCGCGGCATCACGTGCTCGCCCGCCCAGATCGTCATTACGAGCGGCTTTAGCGGCGGGCTCGGACTGACACTACGTGTACTGGGCCTGGAGGGTAAAAAGGCGTGGGTCGAGAACCCTAGTTTTCCGTTCACGCGACACGGGTTGGAACTCGCGAATATGTCACTTTCGCCGATACCGGTGGATGCGGAAGGGCTCAATATCGATTACGGCCTCCAATATGAGCCGAATACCGATCTGGTTGTCGTAACCCCCGGGCAGCAGGCGCCGCTCGGTCCCACGCTTTCGCTCGCCAGGCGTCTGCGCCTTCTCGACTGGGCGGCAAAAGAAGGAGTCTGGGTGATTGAAGACGACTACCTGAGCGAGCTCCAACTGACGGCGCGTGCTGCACCGGCGCTCGCATCGCTTGATCGTGGCCAGCGTGTCATTCATATTGGTTCGTTCAGCAAAACGATCAGTCCCGCACTGCGGTTGGGCTTCGTTGTCGCCCCCTTGCCGCTCGTATCCCGGTTCGCAGAAGTGGCAGCATGCCTGGCCCCGGCACCCTGGCTGTCTGTGCAACTCGCGACTGCGCAGTTCATGCACGACGGACACTACATGCGCCATCTTCGACGCATGAAGCGCCTTTATGCCGGTCAACGTGACGCGTTGCTTGCATGCCTCGACCAGCGCGCTTTCGAGACGGCGACTGCCGGTTTGGCTGTACTCGTGCGGTTGCCGGACGGCGTCTCGGACATTTCCATTGCGAGAGCATTGTTAGCGTTCGGATTGGGTCCCGCACCGCTGTCACCCTGGTATATGTCGCCGGCCTCTGCGAGGTCAGGACTTCTGCTGGGAGTCGCGACCTCACCGGAGAGAAACCTCGCCAGATCCTGTGACCAGCTGTATGAGGTGATAAGACGCCATGCATGAAGTAGCAATGCTACGTTGGTGCCCAATGCGCCAACATACGGAACCACGGCGCCGGCCTCTTGCTGACCTCCAGCACCGGAGCGGAGCCCCGTTCGCGCGCGATTCAGGCGGTATGACTTTCTGTGAGCCTGCAGCTGAATTGCCGTGAGGAATCAGACGCGGGATAGCATCGCTGCCAGAGCCGCACGGTGTGCGCAGGGACACACTCCGGCGATATCCGGCATGGAGGCCATTGGGCTTACGCGGAGCGTGTCATAGCCACCGCCTTGATTTCGACAAGAAGTGTCGGCCTGGCCAGCGCGGCTACGCCGAGGATGGTCCACGCAGGAGCATCCACCTTGATGTAGCGATCCTTGATTTCGCGGAACGTTGCGAGTTGTGTCCCGACATCCACGTGATAGCTGACCAACTCGACGAGATCCTCGAAGCCGAGCCCCGCCGCCTGCAGAATCGCGCCCAGCCTCTGAAATGCGAGATCGATCTGCTCCTCCACACTCGCCGGCACGGTCCCGTCTGCCCGGATGCCGATCTGGCCGGCGATGAACAGCAAGCCGGCCGCCGCAACGGCTGGCGCGTAGTTGAACGTCCTGAAAACCTCGGTGCTGCCGAAAACCGGGTGTGGATCCGAAAGGGCAACGGTCGTCTTGGAAGAATGCATGGTGGGTACCTTGTGAAAGAAAAGATGCTGAACAGGCTCCGTCTACGAAGCATTCAATGATCCGCGCCGAACCTGATCCTGTTCCTGCGATTCGAAGAGCGCCTTGAAATTGCCTTCGCCAAACCCGTCCTCGCCGCGTCGCTCGATGATCTCGAAAAAGATCGGGCCGATCTGGCGGCGCGTGAAGCGTTGCAGCAGAATCCTCCCGTCGCTCTTGCCGTCGACGAGAATGCCTCGGCGCTCCATGTTTTCGAGGTTCTGCCCATGACCGGGAACCCGGGCGTCCAGGTTCCGGTAGTAGGTGTTAGGCGGCGCGTCGATGAAGTCGATCCCGGCGGTTTCCATGGCCGCGATCGTCTGCTCGATGTTCGATGACAGGAAGGCGATGTGCTGAATGCCCTCGCCGCCGTAGTCGCGGATGAACTCGTCGTTCTGGTTCAGGACGCCGGGCTGGTCGTGCGCGGCGGCGGCAATCGGGATCGACACCTTTCCGCACGGGCTCACCATCGACCGCGCCCGCATCCCCGTTTGCCTGCCTTTCACATCCAGATATTGCTTCTGGACGAAGGCGAAGGTGGCTTGGTAGAAGTCGGCCCAGCGGTCGAGGTTCTCCGGCTTGACGATGTTCGACGTGTGGTCGATTGCCTGGATGGCGACATTCGCCACCTCGACAGCCTGCCCCGGCCGATACGGCGTCGAAAACACCGACTCGACGTCGTGATCGACGAAATAGACGAGGCTGTCGCCAATGCCCACGATCGCCGGCGCGTCGATGACGAACTCGCCAGACTCGGCCGGCGTCGCCCGACGCGCACCGCCCTCAAGCGCCAGTGCCAACGCATTCGCAGCGTTGTCGACGTGGATCGCGATCGCGCGCGCCGACGCCCCGTGAACGTCCCGGAACGGATTCGGCGCAGGATTCACGATCAGGACAGCTTCGCCCTGGCGCAGGAGGATTGCCCCCGTGCGTGCGCGCTGCCCCAGTGCCTTGAATCCGAGCTTTCCGAACAGGGCAACCAGCGCGTCGGAATCCGGGCATGCAAACTCGACGAAGGCAAAACCTGCTGTCGTCACGGTACTCATTGAACGCTCCACATTTAAGTCGGGAATGGAGCAAGTTTGCTTTATATTGACGCGCCACTCGCCTTAGAATCGAAAGTCAGGACACCATCTATCTTTTATTTCCATGGAAACCGCAGATCGGAACTTTCTCGACGCAATCGACCTGAAGCTGGTGCAGATGTTGCTGCGCGACGGCAGGGCTCCCTACAAGTCACTCGCGGCAGAAGTCGGATTGACTGCGCCCGCGTGTGCGGAGCGCGTCCGGCGCTTGAAGGAGCGCGGCGTGATCAAGGGGTATCGCGCCGAAGTGGATTGGACGCGGCTGGGTTTTCCGATCAACGCCATGATCCGCATCGGGGCTTCCGCGGAGCGGGGCACCAGTCTTCTAAAGACGTTTCGCGAAACGCCGAACGTGGTGGAGGTCATGCGGGTCACCGGGGAGGACAGCTACGTCCTCCACGTGTTGACCCGGTCGAGCGCGGAGCTAGAGGCCGTCATCGACAGAATTGGCAGCTTCGGCACGATCACGACTTCGCTTGTGCTCTCGATTCCCATGCCAGCAGCTGAGCGGGTCAGTCAAGTGCTTTCGGCCAAATAGTTGGGTGCGCCGCCACAGCGATGGCCGAGATTCCTGCACTGAGGATCGGGCAGGTTCCGGAGTGGATCAGGCGTTCGAATGACGGGTTTCTGCGACGGGTGAGCGGCAACTATTGGCTGGTTTCTGCCCCATGCCCAAAACCGGTTCGAACACGAAGTCCGCCAAAGCCTATCGCGAGAAGCCATCATTGCACAGCAATTCTGAGTACCCGCCAATTGAGATCTTGATCGGGCTCCCGAGCATCGCTGCAATTCTGGTCTCCCGCAGCGTCTATCTCATCGCTTGCAGATACCGTCAAGGCCGCTGACGGTATCAAGCGCGCCGCTATGCATGCTGCCCGCGTATACCGTCAGAAATACCGTCAAATTGTGGTGGCTTTGGCTCCCTGCCGGGGCAGATGCGCTTCAAGAATTCCCTTATTTCTCAAGAGCTTATAGACCTGCCTCGGCCAATTTAGAATTGGGTGCGGCTTATTTACAACCCGTCGCAAGCTATTGATTTTTAAAAGGAATTTGAGAACCCCTACTCCCACTCGATCGTCGCCGGCGGCTTGCCCGACACGTCGTACACGACCCGGTTGATTCCGCGCACTTCGTTGATGATCCGATTCGACACGCGGCCGAGCAGCGCATACGGCAGATGCGCCCAGTGCGCGGTCATGAAGTCGGTGGTCTGCACGGCGCGCAGCGCAGTCACGTAGTCGTACGTGCGGCCGTCGCCCATCACGCCGACCGACTTCACCGGCAGGAACACCGCGAACGCCTGGCTCGTCAGGTCGTACCAGCTCTTGCCGACCTGCGACGGCTCGCAGAGGCCCGCCGCCGCATCCTGCTCGGTCGCGCTCGTCGCGCGGAGTTCTTCGATGAAGATCGCGTCGGCGCGGCGCAGCAGTTCCGCGTAATCGCGCTTCACTTCGCCGAGGATCCGCACGCCGAGGCCCGGGCCCGGGAACGGATGGCGATACACCATCTCCGCCGGCAGGCCGAGCGCAACGCCCAGCTCGCGCACCTCGTCCTTGAACAGGTCGCGCAGCGGCTCGAGCAGCTTCAGGCCGAGCGTCTCCGGCAGGCCGCCGACGTTGTGGTGGCTCTTGATCGTCGTCGCCTTCTTCGTCTTCGCGCCGCCCGATTCGATCACGTCCGGGTAGATCGTCCCTTGCGCGAGCCATTTCGCGTTCGTCAGCTTCTTCGCCTCGGCCTGGAACACCTCGACGAATTCGCGGCCGATGATCTTGCGCTTGGCCTCCGGATCGGTGACGCCCGCGAGATGGCCGAGGAACTGCTCGGACGCGTCGACGTGCACGACCTTCGCATGCAGGCGGCCTTCGAACATCTCGAGCACCATCTTGCCTTCGTTCAGGCGCAACAGGCCATGATCGACGAACACGCAGGTCAGCTGATCGCCGATCGCGCAGTGGATCAGCGCAGCCGCGACGCTCGAATCGACGCCGCCCGACAGGCCGAGGATCACCTCCTCGTCGCCGACCTGTTCACGAATGCGCGCGACCGCCTCCTCGATGTGATCGCGCATGATCCAGTCGGGCGCGGCGCCTGCGATGTCGAGCACGAAGCGCTCGAGCAGCTTGCGGCCCTGCAGCGTGTGCGTGACTTCCGGATGGAACTGCACCGCGTAGTAGCCGCGCGCCTCGTCGGCCATGCCGGCGATCGGGCAGCTCGGCGTCGACGCCATCAGCGCGAAGCCGGGCGGCAGTTCGGCGACCTTGTCGCCGTGGCTCATCCACACCTTCAGCATCCCGTGGCCTTCCGGCGTCGCGAAATCCTGGATGCCGTCGAGCAGGCGCGTGTGGCCCTGCGCGCGCACTTCCGCGTAGCCGAATTCGCGATGGTCGCTCCACTCGACCTTGCCGCCGAGCTGCACGGCCATCGTCTGCATCCCGTAGCAAATGCCGAGCACCGGCACGCCGAGGTCCCACACCGCCTGCGGCGCGCGAAGCTGCTGGTCCTCATAGGTGCTCGCGTGGCTGCCGGACAGGATCACGCCCTTCGGTGCGAATTCGCGGACGAAGTCGTCGGTGACGTCGTTCGGGTGGATCTCGCAGTAGACGTGCGCTTCGCGGACGCGCCGCGCGATCAGTTGGGTGACTTGCGAACCGAAGTCGAGAATCAGGATTTTGTCGTGCATGGCAGCGGACGGGAAAAAGAACAATGGAATAACAAAAGCAGCGCCCGAGGCGCTGCATCGAATACGTATTCGGGCGATCGCGCGGCCGCGAAGCGTGGCGGCCTGACAGTCGTGAGAACCGGGCCGCTCACGGTTGCGACGGCGGTCGCGCCGCGTCGCTCGTCACAGCGCCTGCGCGCTCGGCCGACACCGCGCTCGCGCCCGTTGCCGATGCGGCGCTCGCCGCTCCGGTCGCGACGCCTGCACGCGACACGCTCGGCTCGATGCGCGCGGGGCGGCGGACGGCGTCACGGCCGGCTCCGCGGCGCGCTTCGACGCGACGCGCGCATCGGCCGCCTGCGCCTTCTCGCGCCGCCGCACCACGGCCGCGAGCCGCACGCCGCCGAAACCGATCACGAGCAGCACGGCGCCCGCGACCACCGACACGAATTGCCCGAACGACGACAACTGCGGCGAGCGGATCGCGAGCAGCCAGACGAGCGTCACGACACCCGTCAGCCAGTTCACGTGCCCGACCGCGCGCGCGACGCCCGCGGTCAGATCGCCGTTGAAGGCCGCGTGCACCGACAGCCACGCGAGGCCGAGGAGCGCGATGCCGAACGCCTGCCCGACCATCGCGGGATCGACGGTGACGAGTTGCAGCGCGTCGTACAGTGCTTTCCACGGCGTCAGCACGAACAGGAGGCCGAAGCCGGCAAGCAGGACGGCATCGATGAGAAGAACGGCGCGCAGCAACGGTTTCATCGGCGATCAGTCCACGTGATAGTTGGGGGCTTCCTTCGTGATCTGCACGTCGTGCACGTGCGACTCGCGCATGCCGGCTGCGGTGATCTGGACGAATTCGGCCTTCTCGTGCAGCTCGGCGATCGTCTTGCAGCCGCAGTAGCCCATGCTCGCGCGCACGCCGCCGATGAGCTGGAAGATGATCGCGTTGACCGAACCCTTGTACGCGACGCGGCCTTCGATGCCTTCCGGCACGAGCTTGTCGATGTTCGCGGAGTTGTCCTGGAAGTAGCGGTCCGCCGCGCCGTCCTTCATCGCGCCGACGGAACCCATGCCACGGTACGACTTGTACTGGCGGCCCTGATACAGGAACACGTCGCCCGGCGCTTCTTCGGTGCCGGCGAACATGCTGCCCATCATCACGGCGTTCGCGCCGGCGGCGAGCGCCTTCGACACGTCGCCCGAGAAGCGGACGCCGCCGTCGGCGACGCACGGCACGCCCGTGCCGCGCAGCGCGTCCGACACATTCGCGATCGCGCTGATCTGCGGCACGCCGACGCCCGCGACGATCCGCGTCGTGCAGATCGAGCCCGGGCCGATGCCGACCTTCACCGCATCCGCGCCGTATTCGACGAGCGCCTTCGCGGCGGATGCCGTCGCGATGTTGCCGCCGATCACCTCGACCTTCGGGAAGTTCTGCTTGACCCAGCGCACGCGCTCGAGCACGCCCTTGCTGTGGCCGTGCGCGGTATCGACGACGATCACGTCGACGCCCGCCTGCACGAGCAGCTCGACGCGCTCTTCGTTGTCCGGACCGACGCCGACCGCCGCGCCGACGCGCAGCTTGCCGTGTTCGTCCTTGCACGCTTCCGGGTGCTCGGTCTGCTTCGTGATGTCCTTGACCGTCATCAGGCCGCGCAGCTCGAACGCGTCGTTGACGACGAGCACGCGCTCGAGGCGGTGGCTGTGCATCAGCGCCTTCGCGTCCGCGAGCGGCGTGCCTTCGGCGACCGTCACGAGGCGCTCGCGCGGCGTCATGATCGACTTGACCGGCTCGTCGAGGCGGGTTTCGAAGCGCAGGTCGCGGTTCGTCACGATGCCGACGAGCTTCGGCCCCTCGACGACCGGGAAGCCCGAGATGCCGTGCTGGCGCGACAGCGCGATCACGTCGCGCACCTTCATGCTCGGCGGAACCGTGATCGGATCGCGCACGACGCCGGATTCGAAGCGCTTGACCTTCGCGACTTCGCGGGCCTGCTCGACGGGGGTGAGATTCTTGTGGACGATGCCGACGCCGCCTTGCTGCGCCATCGCGATCGCGAGGCGACCTTCGGTGACCGTGTCCATCGCGGCGGACACGAGCGGCATGTTCAGGGAGATGTTGCGGGTCAGCTGGGTCTTGAGGCTGGTGTCGCGCGGCAGAACGTCGGAGAACGCCGGGACGAGGAGCACGTCATCGAACGTGAGTGCTTTTTGGATCAGACGCATGGCAAATCCTATAGGCGCAAAAGCGAATTATACGCGAAGCTCGGTTAATTTTCACAACACGAACAACGGCTTAGGCGTTTTCGGGCGATTGCCCCCCGAATCGTTCGGATCCCGGTTCGAGTCCTTTTCGATCCGCTTTCGTTTCGCGCGGGCGCGCGTCCGTTCGCGCCGGGCCCGGACACGCGGGGACGGCGCGACGCTAGGCGGCGCGCGACGCGGCGCGAAAGCCCGTGTCGGCGGGCGGGCGGCGCGTCCTCGCCACGCCGTTGCCGGACGCTCGCCAGGCCGTCGCGTGACCCGATGACTCGGTGCTCCTGCAGTCCTAGTCCTTGCAGCCTTTGCGACCTACGCGCCCCGTTGCCCCCGCCGACTCCCGAGCCTCGACCGCATCAGCCCCGTCGGCAACGCGCCGCGCAAGCGCCCTGCCCGCGCTACCCGGCGCCGCCCGCATCGCATGCGGCGTCATCCGATCCCGACCGCTCGCGCAATCAAGATCGCCCCCGCCCCGACGCCGACGCCCCCGACGGCACGCGCAGCACGCTCGCCGGCCGGCGCAAGACGTTCGATGGCGATGGCGGCCGTCACGGCGGCCATCGCACGCCAATCCATGATCCCGATGACGAGCAGGCTCGCGGTGAGACCCGCGCTGCTGCAGCAGCAATGAAAACCGAAACGCGCACCTAATCGCCACGCCGCGCCGACGCGCTCAGGCAACGCGCCGCAGCGCCCCGGCGCCACGCGGCAACACGCCAGATGGCGCGCCTTCCACGCGGTGAACTGAAACGCGCCGGCGCTCAGCACGACTGCACCGGCCGCGACCGGAACAGCGCGCGAAAGCGCCGGCGCGCGCATCACGACGGCCGCCAGCGCGGCGCCGATCGCGTAAACGACGATGC
Source organism: Burkholderia sp. ABCPW 14 (assembly GCF_001523835.1). Classification (NCBI taxonomy): domain Bacteria; kingdom Pseudomonadati; phylum Pseudomonadota; class Betaproteobacteria; order Burkholderiales; family Burkholderiaceae; genus Burkholderia; species Burkholderia sp. ABCPW 14. The sequence continues at coordinate 14,885 of NZ_LOVS01000144.1, forward strand.
CGGCCGCGGTCCACGCGAAGCCATACCCGGCCGCGACCGACGCGGCCCGCGGCCAGGCGCGCGCTTCGCGCATCCAGCCGGCCGCCCGCGCGACGCGCCACAGCATCGGCCCGACCGACGGCAACATCATCGCCGTCATCATCGCGATCCACATGCCGACGAACGACACCGCCGCGCCGGCCCACGTCCGCCCGCACATCTGCGTCCAGAGCGTCGACATCGCCCAGCCGCCCGGCATCGGCATCTCGCCCATCGCGGGCATGGACGCGAGCGATGCGACCGCCGCCGCGGCGCCGGCCGCGAAGACGAGCGCCAACGCGCCTCCAAGGGCTCCCGGCGCACCGCGCGCGGAAATCGCATGCTGCGCGATCCCGCGTCCGGGGCCGCGCCGGCGCCGGACGCGCGCAAGCTCAGCGCCCGCCGTACTCGTCATGGCGGCGCCACCAGACGCCCGCTTCGTTGCGCCCGTTCGGCGCGCGATCGAGCCACTGATACATGCCCCAGAGGCCATCGAGCCCGCGCGCGTACGTCGAATACGTGTGATAGACGACGCCGTCCTCGAGCACGAACGCGCTCATGCCCGGCCGATCGCGCGTGTACGTGCGCGCGTCGGTCCCGCAGGTGGCGGCGAACTCGGCGACGGGCGCAGGCGCGGGCGTCGCGTCCATCGCGTGGCCGCCGCGCCGGTAGTTGTATTCGACGCTCCCGTCGCGCTGCTGCGCGTCGGTGAAAGACACGTTGAAGTCGTAGTTGAAATCGCTGTCGAGCGACGATGCCCACGGAAACGTCCATCCCATGCGCGTCCTGTACGCCTGCAGCTTCGCGAGCGGTGCGCGCGACACCGCCGACAGCGTGACATCGTGATGCGCGAGATGAACGACGAAGCCGTCGAAGCCGTCCGCGATCGCCGAGCACGACGGGCATCCCGCCGTGTAGTCGGGTCCGAACATGAAGTGGTAGACGAGCAGTTGCGAGCGGCCGCGGAAAAGGCCCGCCAGCGACGCGCTTCCTTCGTCCGTCTCGAATCGATACGCCTTGTCGACGCGTACCCAAGGCAGCGCCTGACGTCGCCGCGCGAGTTCGTCGCCGCGCCGCGTGTGCGCTTTCTCCGCATCGAGCAGTTCGAGCCGCGCGGCGAGCCATTCTTCGCGCGTCCCGGTCATATGTGTCGCCATCGCCCGTCCCTCCTTTCCGTGTCGCACGCCGGTCGCTCGATCTCCGATCCCGCGCGCGGGTTGCGTGATCGTGGTGGTAGATTAGTGCCGGGTTTCGAACGGTGGGAGTGACAAGTGTGGCGGGATTCCGATGGACTCGCTGATCACGGCCGCGGCGCGCGCGCTCGCGGCGGGTGATCCGCTCGGCGCGCTGAACCGGGTCGCGCTGCGCGACGACGCGCCCGCGCTCGCACTGCGCGGCATCGCGATGGCGCAGCTCGGCGATTTCGTCCGCGCGAAGGCGCTCGTGAGGCGCGCCGCGCGCGCGTTCGGTGCGAAGGAAGCCGTCGCCCGCGCGCGATGCGTCGTCGCCGAGGCCGAGATCGCGCTCGCGTCGCGCGAACTCGGCTGGCCCGAAAAGGCGCTCGACGCCGCGCGCACGACGCTCGAAGCGCACGGCGACCGCATCAACGCCGCGCATGCGCGATATCTCGAAGTGCGGCGCCTGCTGCTGATCGGCCGCCTCGACGAAGCCGAGCGCGCGCTCGCCACGCTCGCCCCCGCGGCGCTCCCGCCCGCATTGCAGGCCGCGCACGAGCTGATCGTCGCGGGGATCGCGCTGCGGCGCCTCCGGACGCAGACCGCACGCGCGTCGCTCGCGCGCGCCGAACGCGCCGCGCGCGCGGCCGGCATCCCCGCGCTGACGGCCGAAGTCGAACACGCGTCCCGCATCCTCGACGCGCCTGCGGCGCGCCTGATCGCGCGCAGCCAAGAACGGCTGCTGCGGCTCGACGACGTCGAAGCATGGCGCGCGTCGGAATCGCTCGTCGTCGATGCGTGCCGCCACGTCGTGCGCGACGCGCGCACGACGGTCTCGCTCGCGAAGCGCCCGGTGCTGTTCGCCCTTGCGCGCGCGCTCGGCGAAGCGTGGCCGGACGACGTGCCGCGCGACGCGCTCGTCGCGCGTGCGTTTCGCGCGAAGCATGCCGACGAATCGCATCGCGCGCGCCTGCGCGTCGAAATCGGGCGGCTGCGCGCGATGCTCGGAACGCTTGTCGATATCCGCGCGACGAAGCGCGGTTTCGCGCTGACGCCGCGCCACGCACACGACGTGGCCGTGCTCGCGCGCCCGGTCGAGGACGCGCATGCGGCGGTGCTCGCCCTGCTTGCCGACGGCGAGTCGTGGTCGAGCTCGGCGCTGGCGCTCGCGCTCGGCGCGAGCCAGCGCACCGTGCAGCGCTCGCTCGACGCGCTCTCGACCGCGGGCAAGGCGCAGTCGTTCGGCCGCGGGCGCGCGCGGCGCTGGACGACCCCGCCCGTCCCCGGATTCGCGACGACCTTGTTACTCCCGGCCCCGCTGCCGGGCGATTAGGATGGCACCATCGAGCGACCGGGAGGCGAAGACATGAAGCGAACCGCAGCCGAAATCATTCAGGAATACGGCCCGTTTCCGGGCGTCGACGGCGTGCACGGCGTCACGTACGACGGCCGGCAAGTATGGTTCGCCTCGGGCGACAAGCTGAACGCGCTCGATCCGGCAAGCGGGACGACACTGCGGTCGATCGACATCGCCGCACACGCGGGAACCGCGTATGACGGCCGACATCTGTATCAGATCGCCGAGAACCGCATCCACAAGATCGATCCGGACACGGGCCGCGTGCTGGCAAGCATCCCGGCGCCCGGCGGCGGCGCGGACTCCGGGCTCGCGTGGGCCGAGGGCACGCTGTGGGTCGGACAGTATCGCGACCGCAAGATCCATCAGGTCGATCCCGAAACGGGCGCGATTCTTCGGACGATCGAGTCGAATCGCTTCGTCACCGGCGTCACGTGGGTCGACGGCGAGCTCTGGCACGGCACCTGGGAAAGCGACGAAAGCGAATTGCGCCGCCTCGATCCCCGAACGGGCGACGTGCTGGAAGCGCTCGCGATGCCGGCCGGCGTCGGCGTGTCGGGGCTCGAGTCCGACGGCGGCGACCGGTTCTTCTGCGGCGGCGGAAACAGCGGGAAAGTGAGAGCCGTCCGCCGCCCCGCGCGAAGCGCCGCGGCACAAGGCGGCATCGGGCACGCGGCCGATTCCGCGGGCGAATAGCCGCGGCGGCCCGCGCCCGCCGAAAGGGCCTCCGGCGCGTTGCGCGAGGGCGCGAAGACGCGCCGCGCCGCCCGCCATCGAACGACGGCGCCGCAGCAACGATACGAAACGAGCACCCGCCCTGCCGAACGAGCTCGACGCGCGTGTCGGCCGTGCATTTGCCGCCGCCCGCGTCCCATTCCGACCCAGTGCAGGAATGAACAAGACAGACGCCGCCGCGCGTCGCTAAGATGCGCGCTCGTCAGTGAAATAAAACAGTCGGAGAACGCGATGCAGCGCGGTGTAGCGTACGGAGTGTTGGCAGGCGCCCTATGGGGCATGGTGTTTCTCGTGCCGCGGGTCCTGACCGACTTCTCGCCGTTGTTGCTGAGCGTCGGCCGCTACGCGATGTACGGCCTCGTGTCGCTCGCGGCCGCGTTGCCGGCCGCCCGCTCGCTCGCCGCACGCCTCACGCGCGAGGATCTCGTCGCGCTCGTCAAGCTCGCGCTCGTCGGCAACGTCGCCTACTACACGCTGCTGTCGAGCGCGGTGCACCTGATCGGCATCGCGCCCAGCTCGCTGATCGTCGGCGTGCTGCCCGTCACGGTCACGCTCGTCGGCCTCGGCGACCACGGCGCGGTGCCGCTCAAGCGGCTCGCGGGCCCGCTCGCGCTCGTCGTCTTAGGCATCGCATGCATCAATGTCGATCTGTTCACGTCCGAGGCCGCGCACGCGACGACGCTCGCCCAGAAGCTCGTCGGCATTGCGTGCGCGACGGCCGCGCTCGCGAGCTGGACGTGGTACGCGGTCGCAAACGCCCGCTACCTGCAGCGCCATCACCGTTTCGACGGCAATGAATGGTCGGTGCTGTGGGGCGTCGTCACGGGCCTGATCGGCGGGCTGTGCTGGATCGGCATCGCGGCGCTCCCGGCCGGCACGTTGCAGCCGGCGCTGCCCGCGTCGCGCTGGCAGTTGTTCTGGCTGCTGAATCTCGGCCTCGCGATCGGCGCGTCGTGGCTCGGCAATGGGCTGTGGAACGCGGCGTCGAAGCGGCTGCCGCTCACGCTGTCGGGCCAGCTGATCGTGTTCGAGACCGTGTTCGCGCTGCTGTACGGCTTCGTCTTCGATCATCGGCTGCCGCGCGCGCTCGAGATCGCGGCGCTCGTGCTGCTGCTCGCCGGCGTGTACGGATCGGTGCGCCGGCACGGCGGCGACAAGCGCGCGGCCGACGATCCGCTCAACGCGAACATCGGCGCGCACTGAGCGCGGCGTTTCGTCGGATGAATCGTGCGCGGCCCGCGCCGCTCAGCGCGAATCCTTCGGCAGCCACTTGCGGCCTTCGATCGAGCCCTCGCGGCGGGTCTTGTCGACGCGGCGCTGCCGCGCGACCTTCGGATCGACGATGAGCGGACGGTAGATCTCGACGCGATCGCCGTCGGCGACGGCCGCATCGAGCGCCGCGAGCTTGCCGAAGATGCCTGTCTTCAGCTTCGCGAGGTCGATGTCGGGATAAAGCGCGAGCACGCCGCTCGCGTCGATCGCGTCGCGCACGGTCGCGCCGGCCGGCACGTCGACGGCGACGAGCATCTGCCGCTCCGGCAGCGCATAGCAGACCTGAACCTTCGGCATGTGCATCACCCCTTGCCGTAGCGCTGGTCGGCGCGCTTCACGAACGATTCGACGAACGTGTTCGCGATATGCGTGAATACGGGCCCGATGATCTTCTCGAGGATCACGCTCGCGAACTCGTAGTGCAGCGCAAATTCGATCTTGCACGCGTCCGCGCGCAGCGGCGTGAAGCGCCAGTAGCCGGTAAACTTGCGAAACGGCCCGTCGGTGAACTCCATGTCGATCCGGGTCGGGCGCTGCTGCGTGTTGCGGGTCGCGAAATGCTGCCTGATGCCCTTGAAGTTGATGTCGATCCGCGCCTCCATCCCGGTTTCGTCGCGACGGCGAATCTCGACGCCGCCGCACCACGGCAGGAAGTTCGGGTAATCGGCCACGTCGGTGACGAGGTCGAACATCTGTTCCGCGGAGTGGCGGATCAATACGGTTTTCTGGACATCTGCCATAAATCGCGCGGCATCGCAAAGGTAAACGGGCAAGCCGGGCCAACGCCGCCCCGCTTTGCTAAAATTGTGATTTTAAACGAGTTGGCCATTTCCCTTCATGAGCATCATCGACAATAGAAAAGCATTCTTCGATTACCACATCGAAGAACGCTACGAAGCGGGGCTCGTGCTCGAGGGGTGGGAGGTCAAGGCGCTGCGCGCCGGGCGCGGACAGATCAAGGAAGGCTACGTCGTCGTGAAGAACGCGGAGATCTACCTGATCGGCACGCACATCAGCCCGCTGCCCGAGGCCTCGACACACATCACGCCCGATCCGCTCCGCACCCGCAAGCTGCTGCTGCACCGCGACGAGATCAAGAAGCTGATCGGCAAGGTCGAGCAGCGCGGCTATACGCTCGTGCCGCTGAACTTCCACTACAAGGGCGGTCGCGTGAAATGCGAGATCGGTCTCGCGAAAGGCAAGAAGCTCCACGACAAGCGCGAAACCGAAAAGAAGCGCGATTGGGAGCGCGAGAAAGCGCGAATCATGCGTTCCGCAACATAACGCGCGGCGCTTTGTCGCACGCCGCCGGCGCATGCCGCGCGCGATGCGCCGCAATCGAAACGGCCCGCTTCGAACGATTCGGAGCGGGCCGTTTCTTCATGGGGCGGCGCGACGCTCAGCCCTTGCTCGCGCCCGAGGCGACGGCCCCCGGCGCGGCGCGGTTGACGATCGTCAGGGCCGACGCGATCGCGGTGCTCAAGTCCGACATGTTCGACGGCACGATCAGCGTGTTGCCCGCCTTCGCGAGATTGCCGAACGCGCCGACGTACTGCTCGGCCACCTTCAGGTTCACCGCATCCATCCCGCCCTGCGACTGGATCGCCTGCGCGATCTTCTGGATTGCCTGCGAGTTCGCCTCGGCCACCGCGAGGATCGCGGCCGCCTCGCCCTGCGCCTGGTTGATCGCCGCCTGCCGCTCGCCTTCCGACTTTTGGATCGCCGCTTCGCGCGCGCCCGACGCGAGGTTGATCTGCTCCTGCTTGCGGCCTTCCGACGCGGCGATGAGCGCCCGCTTCTCCCGCTCCGCGGTGATCTGCGCCTGCATCGCATGCAGGATTTCCTTCGGCGGCGTCAAATCCTTGATCTCGTAGCGCAGCACCTTGACGCCCCAGTTCGCGGCCGCTTCGTCGAGCGCCGACACGATGCTGTGGTTGATGAAGTCGCGCTCCTCGAAGGTCTTGTCGAGCTCGAGCTTGCCGATTACCGAACGCAGCATCGTCTGCGAGAGTTGGGTAATCGCGAGCACGAAGTTGCTCGAGCCGTACGACGCCTTCATCGGGTCCATCACCTGGAAGTACAGCACGCCGTCCACCTGCAACTGCGTATTGTCACGCGTGATGCAGATCTGGCTCGGCACGTCGAGCGGAATCTCCTTCAGCACGTGCCGGTACGCGATCCGGTCGATGAACGGCAGCACGATGTTCAGGCCCGGCGACAGCGTCGCGTGATAGCGGCCGAACCGCTCGAGCACCCACGCATGCTGCTGCGGCACGATCTTCACGGTCTGCGACACGAGCACGAACACGATGATGAGCAGCACCGCCCAGACGATCAATGAATCCATGAAGCTGGTCCTCCTTGTTGGAATTTGAAGACAAACGCGCCGAGCGCGGTCACTTCGCGGATTTCGCCGCGACGACGAGACAATTGCCGCGCACCGCACGCACTTCGTACAGATGCGCGTCCTCGCGCTCGCCGGCGGCGAGCTCGACGTCCCACTGCGCGCCGCGATACTGCGCGCGCGCCCGGCGGTCGTGCCAATGCTTGACCGCGATCGTCGCGCCGATGTCGATGTTGATGTCGGGATTCGCCGATGCGTCGCGTTTCTGCTTGCGGCCGAGCCCCGAGCGCCTGAGCGCGATCACGGCGACGAGCGCGACGAGCGCGGCGGCGGCGAACTGCCAGGCGACGGGCGCGCCCGCGAGATGCACGAGGCCGCCCGCGAGGAAGCCGAGCGCGATCATCAGCAGGTAGAACGTCCCCGTCAGCAGTTCCGCGACGACGAGCACGCCGACGCCGATCCACCAGAAAAACTGCCCTGACACCATCGCCCCTCCCGTTGCACAAAGAAAAACACCCCGGCGTTACCGGGGTGTTTATAGCACGAACCTTGCAATTTGCCTTCATTTGGACGGCGATTCGACGACCGCCGTCCGAACAGGCGATTACCGCCGATTACTGTTTCGACGCGAGCGCCTGCCACGTTGCGATGACCGTGTCCGGGTTCAGCGAGATCGACGCGATGCCCTCGTCGGCGAGCCACTTCGCGAAATCCGGGTGATCGGACGGGCCCTGACCGCAGATGCCGACATACTTGTCGAGCTTGCGGCAGGTGTCGATCGCACGCTTCAGCATGAACTTCACGGCCGGATCGCGCTCGTCGAAATCGACGGCGAGCAGTTCCATGCCCGAGTCGCGGTCGAGGCCGAGCGTCAGTTGCGTCAAATCGTTCGAGCCAATCGAGAAGCCGTCGAAGTGCTGCAGAAATTCTTCGGCGAGGATCGCGTTCGACGGCACTTCGCACATCATGATGAGGCGCAGGCCGTTGTCGCCGCGCTTCAAGCCGAACTTCGCGAGCAGGCCGACGACACGCTCCGCCTGCTTCACCGTGCGCACGAACGGCACCATGATCTCGACGTTCGTGAGGCCCATCTCGTCGCGCACGCGCTTGAGCGCGATGCACTCCATCTCGAACGCCTGAGCGAAGTCCTCGGCGATGTAGCGCGACGCGCCGCGGAAGCCGAGCATCGGATTTTCCTCGTCCGGCTCGTAGCGCGAGCCGCCGATCAGCTTCTTGTACTCGTTCGACTTGAAGTCGGACAGACGCACGATCACGGGCTTCGGATAGAACGCCGCCGCGATCGTCGCGATGCCTTCCGTCAGCTTGTCGACGTAGAACGCACGCGGCGACGCGTGGCCGCGCGCGACGCTCTCGACCGCCTTCTTCAGATCCGGATCGACGTTCGGATACTCGAGGATCGCCTTCGGGTGCACGCCGATGTTGTTGTTGATGATGAACTCGAGGCGCGCGAGACCGACGCCCGCGTTCGGCAACTGCGAGAAGTCGAATGCGAGCTGCGGGTTGCCGACGTTCATCATGATCTTGACCGGCACGGGCGGCAGCTCGCCGCGCTGCACCTCGGACACTTCGGTCTCGAGCAGGCCGTCGTAGATCTTGCCTTCGTCGCCTTCCGCGCACGACACGGTGACGAGCGCGCCGTCCTTCAGCACGTCGGTCGCGTCGCCGCAGCCGACGACGGCCGGCACGCCGAGCTCGCGCGCGATGATCGCCGCGTGACAGGTGCGGCCGCCGCGGTTCGTGACGATCGCGGACGCGCGCTTCATCACCGGCTCCCAGTTCGGATCGGTCATGTCGGCGACGAGCACGTCGCCCGGCTGCACACGCTCCATTTCCGACGGGTCCTGGATCACGCGCACGGGGCCCGCGCCGATCTTCTGGCCGATCGCGCGGCCGGTCGCGAGCACCTGCGACTGGCCCTTCAGCTTGAAGCGCTGTTCGACCTTGCCGTGCGCCTGGCTCTTCACCGTCTCGGGACGCGCCTGCAGGATGAAGATCTTGCCGTCGCGGCCGTCCTTGCCCCACTCGATGTCCATCGGGCGCTGGTAGTGCTTCTCGATGATGACCGCGTACTTCGCGAGCTCGATCACGTCTTCGTCGGTGATCGAGTAGCGGTTGCGCTGCTCGTGCGGCACGTCGACCGTCTTCACGCGGCCCGGCTCGCCCGGCTGCGTGAACTCCATCTTGATCAGCTTCGAGCCGATCGAGCGGCGGATGATCGGGTACTTGTCCTGCGCGAGCGTCGTCTTGAACACGTAGAACTCGTCCGGATTCACCGCGCCCTGCACGACGGTTTCGCCCAGGCCGTAGCTCGACGTGATGAACACGGCGTCCTTGAAGCCCGATTCGGTGTCGATCGTGAACATCACGCCGGCCGCGCCGACGTCCGAGCGGACCATCCGCTGCACGCCGGCCGACAGCGCGACTTCGGCGTGCGTGAAGCCCTTGTGAACGCGGTACGAGATCGCGCGGTCGTTGTAGAGCGACGCGAACACGTGCTTCATCCGGTCGAGCACGTCTTCGATGCCGACGACGTTCAGATACGACTCCTGCTGGCCGGCGAACGATGCGTCGGGCAGGTCTTCGGCGGTCGCCGACGAGCGCACGGCGAATGACAGCTCGCCGGGCGAGCCGTTCTTCAGGATCTCGAATTGCGCGCGGATCTCCTGCTCGAGGCGCGCCTGCATCGGCGCGTCGACGATCCACCGGCGGATCTCGGCGCCGGCTTCGGCGAGCGCCTTCACGTCGTCGATGTCGAGCGACTCGAGACGTTGCGCGATGCGTTCGGTGAGCTTGTTGTACTGAAGGAAGTCGCGGAAGGCGAGCGCAGTCGTCGCGAAACCGGTGGGCACGCGTACGCCTGCCTCAGCCAGCTGACTGATCATTTCGCCAAGCGACGCATTCTTGCCGCCGACGATTTCGACATCGGTCATTCGCAACTGCTCGAACGGAATTACATACGCCTGATCCTTTGCGACGTTTGCTGCGTTAGTCATACAAGCCCCTAAGTGTGAAAAAAATGCTCGATCGTGCAACGGGCTCGAGCGCGGCAGCTTGCAAAAAGCGGGACGCGCATTGCACAACCTGTCGGATAAGCCTTCGCGGGAACCGGACGATTCCGGCGCGCTTGCAAAAATCCCGGCAGAAAGGCGAATAAAGCGGATAAATCGCCGAACTTGCCGGGAATCCGTAGCGCATCGCGATCAAAGGCGCGGCCGCGCCGCGCTTCTGCCGCAAGGGCTTATCCAACAGGTTGCCGCTATTCTACCGTGCCGGCCAGCGGATGTGGCGCAACCCGCTCGCAACGGGGCGCTAGCGCGCGGTTTCGACGCGGCGGGCGGGCCGGGATGCCTTGCCGGCACGGGCTTGCCGATCTGCCGCCTTCTGCCGGGGCGTTTCGACACTCCGACACTCCGACGCTTCCGCGGCAACCGGAGCGCGCGGCGGCTAGCCTGCCGCGCGATCTCGCGTCGCCGGTCCGGCGCCTTCGTAAACGCATGTCGGGAAGCACGCAGGCCCGCGCCGGGCCACAACGCCGATGCCCCGCGCGTCAGCGCCCTCCCGCCGGCCCATCGATCAGCACGTAGCCGCGGCTGCGACCACCGTTGTCCGCGTCGGCCGTGTTCATCGCCGAATACAGATCGGCCGCCTTCACCCAGACGGGCGGGTATTTGTAACGGGACACGTCGAGGATCAGGAAGCTGTCGGCCGCGGCGTCGTACGCGCCGAGCGGCGAGATGTGGCCGCCCGCCTGCTGGCCGAGCCGGCTGCGCAGGTAGTTGACGAGCACATAGCGCCCCGGACGGCCGAGATGCGCGGCCGCGTCCGCGCGAAACGCGTCGACCGACACGTCCGACGCATGGCGCACGTCTCCGCTCGCGCCGAGCGCGTTCGCGAGCGCGCCGAGTTGATCGAGCGTCATTCCGCGCTGCTCGATCTGTACCCGCGGGCGAATCTGCTCGGTCGCGTCGTTGAGCACGTTGTCCTGCGTGAAGTAGTGGAACGGCGGATACTGCGCGGCGGCGGGCGCCGGCACGCGCAGCGCGTTCAGCACCATCACGAGCGACGCGACGCCGCAATAGCTCTCGGTCTTCTGCGTGACGAAATGACTGCCGAGCGGCACGTATGCGCTGCGCGCGCCGCTCTCGGCGAGCATGCGTTCGCCGGCGCCGCTGCCGAGGTCGATCAGGCTGTCGGGCAACGGCAGGGTTTGCGCAGCCGCGCGGCCGATCAGCGCGAGCGCGACGAGCACGACGCCGACGAGTCTTTTTGTCACGATCGATCCTTTGTCGTTTGACGAGCGGAGCGCCGCTTGCGCGGCGCCCGCACGAGCATAGCGCGAAGCCGGCGGCAACGCCGCGCGAGGTGAACGAAGCGCGCGAGGCGACACGAAGAGGCACATCCCGCCCACGCCGCCGCCCTACGGCGAGCGTCGCGCCGCCGCCCGCGCGCCGCGACTCAACGGGCGAAGTCCGCCGTCTTCTTGACGAATGCGGCCAGATTCCCGATATCGAAGCTGCCGAAGCCCGTCACCGGATCCCAGCCGGTGCCCGCCTTGTAGCCGTAGCCGCCCGAGCCGTTGTTGCCGGATTTCACGTCGTGCACCAGTGCGCCGTTGGACGGAACGTAGCGATAGAGACTCGCGAGCGGAAAGCCGAGCCGGTTGCCGTTGTCGGATTGCACACGCGCCCAGATGCCGGCGAAGATCGGCGCCGCGAGGCTCGTGCCGCCCCACTGCTCGGTCTCACCGTTCACGTGGACATGCGCGCCGCTGCGGCCGTCCGCATCGAACGCGACATCGGGCAGCGCGCGCGTCTTGCTCGACGCGCCGAGCACGCTCCGCTGCCAGGCAGGCACCGCTTCGTTCCTGCTGTAGCCGCCGCCCGTCGCCCACAGGCGCTGCGTGCCGTCGTAGCTGCCATACGGGTCGTACACGCCGACCGGCTGCAAGCCCTCGTTCCACGCGACTTCGCCGGCGTACGCGCCCGTCGGCTTGTCGGTCGACAGCGTCGTGCCGCCGACCGCGACGACGTACGGCGACGTCGCGGGCTCGCTCACCGAATAGTCCGACCGCGCCGGCACGCCCTGCCCGCCGGAAATGCGGCTCACGCTGCACTCGTATGCACCGGCGTCGCCCGCCGCGACGACGAACGTCTGCCCCTGCGCGACGGCGCTCTTGAAGATCCGGTCATCGGCCGCCTGCGTGCCGGACGAGCGCGCGCCCGCCTCGCATACGCCGAGCGACACGTTGATCACCTTCGCGACGTTGTCGACGACCGCGCGGTTGTACGCCTCGGTGATGTCGGTCAACAGCATCGACGGCGCCGCGTAAAACACGAGCCCCTTCACTTCGCCGCCCGCCGCGCCGATGATCGCCTGGCTGTCCATGTCCCACTCGCTCAGGCCCGCGTTGTCGCTGTAGTCGCTGCCGGGGGGCCCGGTGCGCGTGACGGTCGCCGCCACGCGCGCGAGCCCCGCTTTCGCCGTGAACGCGTCCAGATCTCGCAGCACGGGCCTCGCGTCGCCCGCCATGATGACGCCGACCGTCGTCTGCGACGCCGTCGGCGTCGAGCCCGCGCGATAGATCCGCGAGAATTCGAGCGGATCGTGGCCCGTCAAGACGGGCGTGCCGCTCGCAGCGGCGGTCGCCTCGCTCGCGCGCGCGGCGAGCGAAGCCTTCGCGCCGCCGACGGCGCCCGTCACGGCCGCCTGGCGGTTGTACGTGTGTGCGAGCGTCGCGCTGTCGAGCCCGAGCACGGCGCCGACGATCCCGCCGAGTTCGGCCGGCACCTGAGCCGCGTCCTGGTTCGCGTACACGCGCCGGCCTTCGAGCGTGAAGCTCTTGAGCCGCGTGTTGAACGCCGTCCGGACCGCCTCGGCGGTTCCCGTCGCCGAGATCAGCAGCCGATTCGGCGACACCTGGATGTCGCGAAACCCGGATTTGCGCAAATGCGCTTCGACGAGCGCGACCTGCCGTTGCGTCGGTGCATACTGCGCGGCGAATTCGGCCGGCGTCAGATGCTTGCCGTACGCAGCGCTGCTGGGCGTATGCAGATCGCGCAGGAAGCGGTCGAGCTTCGCCTCGTCGTTCAGATTGAGACTGACGACGACCCGCACCGGCTGGCCGGGCGCCGTATCGATCGCCTTTCCGGCCGCGGACGCCTGCGAAGCCGCGAGCGCCTGCTGCGGAAAGGCCGGATACGCGCGGGTCTGCGTGTCGACCCACGCCGGCGCCGCGGCGTGCGCCGTCAGCGTCGTCGCGGCTAAAAACGTCGCCGCATATATCGCATGCTTCGATCGCGAAGCGCGAGGTTTGGCCCATCTTCTTGACGTCATTTCGTCGTTCCTCATTTGATTTGAATAAAGTCAAAACACAATGAAATCGAACCGCCGAACTGCTCGAACATCACTGCCGCCTACTGCTGTCCGCACGCAGGCAGGCCCGCCCTCCCGGCCCTGCCTGCGCGACGGCAAACGAACGCATGCGCCTCACCCTCGGCCCTCCTTCCGGGCCGATCCGTCGATTCGCTTATTAAGAAGGATTCCGAATCGATTAAAACGATTGAAACGATTCGCTTCACTGAACACCGATACGGAAACAATCGCTTGACGATAGGAATCCGGCCAGCGTTACCGTCTTTCGAACAGCATTACGGAATATTACAGATCATTTCAATGAATGCGCGTATCGACTATTGCTTAATCCGCAAATGCTTATCGTTCAATCCGGATTAATCGTTCGCCGCGGGCGCCGCAAGCCGGACGCTTCGCCATCGGCCGCCTCGCGCCGTCGTCGCGCCGGACGGCGCGCCCGCGCCTGCTAGAATGCCCGTTTCCCGGCCGCGCGCGGCCGCCACGCACACGCTCGACGCTTCGATTCATGCTTCCAACCGTATTCATCGTCTCCGACGGCACCGGGATCACCGCCGAAACCTTCGCGCACTCGATCCTGTCCCAGTTCGACCAGAAATTCCGGCTCGTGCGCGTGCCGTTCATCGATTCGCTCGAGAAGGCGTACGGCACCGTCCAGAAGATCAACGACGCCGCGCAGCACGACGGCCGCCGGCCGATCGTGTTCACGACGCTCGTCGACGGCGAATCGAACGAGATCGTCAAGCGCTCGGATGCGCTCGTGCTCGACATGTTCCAGCGTTTCGTCGAACCGCTCGAGCAGGAATTGCAGTTGAAGTCGAGCCATGCAATGGGGCGCGTCCACCAGAACGCGGACACCGAGGAATACAAGACGCGGATCGAAGCGATCAACTTCTCGCTCGCGCACGACGACGGTCAATCGAACCGCAATCTCGCCGACGCCGACGTGATCCTGATCGGCGTGTCGCGCAGCGGCAAGACGCCGACGAGCCTCTACCTCGCGATGCAGTACGGCGTGAAGGCGGCAAACTATCCGCTGATTCCGGAAGACTTCGAGCGCGACAAGCTGCCGACGCCGCTGCACCCGCATCGCGACAAGCTGTTCGGGCTGTCGATCGATCCGTTGCGGCTCTCCGAGATCCGCAACGAGCGCCGCCCGGGCAGTAAATACGCGGCGCCGGAGAACTGCCGCTACGAAATCAACGAAGCGGAAGCGATGATGCGGCGCGAAGGGATCAAATGGCTGTCGTCGACGCACAAGTCGATCGAGGAGATCGCGACGACGATCCTGCAGGAAATCAAGCTCGAGCGGCAGTCGTATTGACGTCGGGCCGCGATGCGCGGCGACACATTTCGAGCGCGTCGCGGCTTCGCGCCGTGCTTGGCTCCGGCATTGCAATAGCTGCAATGGCCCGGATGCGCTTCACCCGTGGCACGGCCGGTCAAAAGCGCGACGCCGACTTCACCGGGCATCGCGCCCCGAGCCGTGCGCCGCCCACTCGAAACAAAAAAGAAAAGGGCTCGTAAGCGTCACGTGCCGTGCACGCGTTGCTGCCGGCACTGCTCGAATAGACAAATTGCCGCCGCAGCAGCCACGTTCAACGATTCCATCCCGCCCGGCTGCGGAATCGTCACGCGATGCGTCGCCGCATCGCGCCAGCGCGCGGACACGCCCGCCCCTTCGTTGCCGAACACCCACACGACCGGCCCGGAAAGGTCGCAGTCGTAGATTGCGCGCGCGCCATGCGAATCGGTCAGCGCGACCGGAACCGCGAGCCGTTCGATCAGCTTACCGGCGTCGACGTCCTCGTGGATGTCGAGCAGGAAATGCGCGCCCATCGCCGAGCGCAGCACCTTCGACGACCACGCGTACGCGGTGCCCGGCGCGCAGAACACCTGCTGCACGCCCGCCGCGGCCGCGCTGCGAAGGATCGAACCGACGTTGCCCGCATCCTGCACGCCGTCGAGCACGACCGACGTGCCCACGACGCGCTCGGGCAGCGCGGGCGCCGGCCGCTCGACGAGCAGCAGCAGGCCGACGCCGTTGACGACGTTCGACAGTTGTCCGAACAACGCGTCGGGCAGCGTGACGAGCCGCGCCGGCTCGACGCGCCCGACGATCTCACGCGCCTCCGCGTGCGCGAGCGCGCCGTCGGTAACGACGCACAGCTCCGGCGGCCCGGCCGCATCGAGGTACGCGCTCGCGAGATGGAGCCCCTCGAGGAGCGCCTGGCCGCCGCGGCGCTGCTGGTGGGTCGAGCCCGCGAGCACCTTCAGACGCTTGTACAGCGGATTGTCGCGGGAAGTGATCGCTTTCATCGAATCAGATCGAGCGCCGCGCGCACGGGCGCGAACGAACGGCGGTGATGCGCGCACGGACCGTGCTCGCGCAGCGCCGCGAGATGTCGCGGCGTGCCGTAGCCGGCGTGCACGTTGAACCCATACATCGGGAACAGTTCATGCAGGTCGACGAGCATCCGGTCGCGCGTGACCTTCGCGAGAATCGACGCGGCCGAGATGCTCGGCACGAGCGCGTCGCCGCCGACGATCGCCTCGCTGCGGACCGACAGCGTCGGGCAGCGGTTGCCGTCGATCTTCGCGAGCGTCGGCCGCATCGCGAGCCCTTCGACCGCGCGCTTCATCGCGAGCATCGTCGCGTGCAGGATGTTGAGCGTATCGATCTCGTCGACGCTCGCCGATGCGACGCAGTACGCGAGCGAATGCGCGACGATCTCGTCGAAGAGCCGCTCGCGCTTCTTCGCTGACAGCGCCTTCGAATCGTCGAGCCCTTCGATCGGCCGCGCCGGATCGAGCACGACCGCCGCCGCGACGACCGGCCCGGCAAGCGGGCCGCGCCCGGCTTCGTCGACGCCGCAAACGATCTCGCCCGGCGCGTCGAAATCGAGCGCCGGCTGGGCTGCACCGGCCGCGGCCTCACGTGGCTTGCGAGTCGTGGCCATCAGCGCGGCTTCCTGGTTTCGATCACGCGCGCGACGGCCTCGGCCGCGCGCTGCGCGGTGTTCTGGCGCAACGCGAGATGCATGTCGGTGAAGATTTCGGTGAGCGTGCGGCGGTTCGCGTCGTCGCGCAGTTGCGTGAGCGTCGCGTCGGCGAGCGCGTCGGGCGTCGCGAAATGCTGCAGCAACTCGGGCACGACGAAGCGGCCCGCGAGAATGTTCGGCAGTCCGACGTACGGCAGATAGCCCTGGCGGCGCATGATCTGCCCCGTCAGCCAGGGCACCTTGTACGAGATCACCATCGGCTTCTTGAGGAGCGCCGCCTCGAGCGTCACGGTGCCGCTCTTCACGAGGATCGCGTCGGCCGCCGTCATCGCGACTTGCGCACGGCCCTCGGTCAGCGTGACCGACAGTTTCGGATGCGCGTCGACGAGCGGCTGCAGCAGCTCGCGCAGCGCGGGCGTCGCCGCCGGCACGATGAAGCGCACGCCGGGCTCGCGCTGCTGCATCAGTTCCATCGCCGAGAAGAATGTCGGGCCGATCAGCTCGATCTCCGAGCGGCGGCTGCCCGGCAGCACCGCGATCACGGAGCCGCTTTCCGGCAGGCCGAGCGCGATCCGCGCGCCGTGCATGTCGGGTTCGAGCGGAATCTCGTCGGCGAGCGGATGGCCGACGAACGTCGCCGCGACGCCGGCCTTCTCGAGCAACTCGGGCTCGAACGGGAACAGGCACAGCATGTGGTCGACGGCCTTGACGATCTTCTTGATGCGTCCGCCGCGCCACGCCCAGATCGACGGGCACACGAAGTGGATCGTCGGAATGCCGGCGCCGCGCAGTGCCTGTTCGAGACCGAAGTTGAAGTCAGGCGCGTCGATGCCGATGAACGCGTCGGGCGGCTCCGCGAGCAGTTGGCGCTTCAGCTCGCCGCGAATGCGCAGGATCTCGGGGATGTGCTTGAGCGCCTCGACGTAGCCGCGCACCGCCAGCTTTTCCATCGGCCAGTGCGCGTCGAACTCGACGGCGGTCATGCGCGGCCCGCCGATCCCGTAATAGCGGGACGATGCGGGCAGCTGCGCGTGCAGCCCACCGAGGAGCGACGCGCCGAGCAGATCGCCCGACGGCTCGCCCGCGACGAGCGCGACGCGCAGCGGTGTGGGTTGGAACACCATCGCGTCAGCGAATGATGCCGCGCTGCGACGTCTCGACGAAGTCGGCGAGCGCCTTGACGGCCGCATCACCGTCGCCGCCCGCTTGTGCGAGCTCGCGCAACTGGACCTTCGCCTCTTCGAGCGACAGGCTGTTCTTGTACAGGATCCGATACGCGCTGCGCAGCGCGGAAATCGCATCCGGCGAGAAACCGCGGCGGCGCAGCCCTTCAACGTTGACCCCATGCGGCTCGGCCTTGTTGCCCGCCGCGATCACGAACGGCGGAATGTCCTGCACGAGCGCCGACGCGCCGCCCAGCATCGAATGCGCGCCGATCCGCACGAACTGATGGACACCCGACATCCCGCCGACGATCGCCCAGTCGCCGATCTCGACGTGGCCCGCCATCTGCGCGTTGCTCGACAGGATCACGTGGCTGCCCACGCGGCAGTCATGGCCGATATGGACGTACGCCATGATCCAGTTGTCGTCGCCGAGCGTCGTGACGCCCGCGTCCTGCACGGTGCCCGTGTGAATCGTCGTGAATTCGCGAATCGTGTTGCGATCGCCGATCACGAGCTTCGTCGGCTCGCCCTGGTACTTCATGTCCTGCGGGCGGCCGCCCACCGACGCGTAATGGCCGATGCGATTGTCTTCGCCGATCGTCGTATGGCCTTCGATCACGCTGTGCGAACCGACCGTGGTCCGCGCGCCGATCGTCACGTTCGGACCGACGACCGCATACGGACCGATCTCGGCCGTCTCGTGGATCTGCGCGCCCGGCTCGATGACCGCCGTGGGGTGAATCCTGCTCATGCGCCGTTGCCTCTCAATGTGTGTGTCGCGTTGCGTAGCCTTTGCGTGCCGCGCGCGCTCAGGGCGCCGCGTCGGCCGTCTTGACCGTGCACATCAGCTCGGCTTCCGCCGCGACCTTGCCGTCCACTTCCGCGACGGCCTTGAACTTCCAGATGCCGCGAATGTAACGCTCGAACGTCACGTTCAGGATCAACTGGTCGCCCGGCTCGACGACGCGCTTGAAGCGCGCGTTGTCGATGCCGACGAAGTAATACAGCGTGTTCTCCGGATCCTTCGGTTCCGCCTCGGCGAACGTGAGGAGCGCGGCCGCCTGCGCGAGCGCCTCGATGATCAGCACGCCCGGCATCACCGGCCGCTTCGGAAAGTGGCCCGTGAAGAACGGCTCGTTGACCGTCACGTTCTTCAACGCTTTGATGGACTTGTGCGGTTCGAGTTCGAGCACGCGATCGACAAGCAGAATCGGGTAGCGATGCGGCAGCAGCGTGAGGATCTTGTGGATTTCGAAGTTGATTTTTTCAGTGCTCATGATGGTTCGTCTCACGCAATGGCTGCGCGGTGATGACTGCAAATGCTGATGCGGGCCGCGTCGGGGAAAGCGGCGCGCGGTTCGGTCGATCGGCGCGGCGGGCAGCCTGCGAGCGCTGCCCGGCGCTGCCCGGTCGACGTGAAATCATGCGCCGTCGGCGTCGCCTTCCCGCGCGGCCAGCGCGGTCTCGAGCGCCTTGATCCGATCGCGCAACTTGTCCAGGTTGCGCACGAGCGCCGCGCTCCTGTTCCAGTCGCCGTGCTCGACGGCCGGAAACGCGCTCGTATAGATGCCCGCCTTCGGCAGCGATTTCGAAACGCCCGACTTCGCGGTGACGATCACGTCATCGCCGAGCGTCACGTGCCCGGCGATGCCGACCGCGCCGCCGATCATGCAATGCCTGCCGATCGTCGTGCTGCCCGCGATGCCCGCGCAGCCGGCGATCACGGTGTACGCGCCGATCCGGCAGTTGTGGCCGATCTGCACGAGGTTGTCGATCTTCACGCATTCCTCGATGACGGTGTCCGCCATCGCGCCGCGGTCGATCGTCGTGTTCGCGCCGATCTCGACGTCGGGACCGACCTTCACGCCGCCGACCTGCGGAATCTTGACCCAGGCGCCCGTGCGCGCGTCGCCTTCGCCGACGAAATCCGGCGCGAAGCCGAAGCCGTCGGAGCCGATCACGGCGCCCGAATGGACGATCACGCGCGGCCCGAGCGTGCAGCCGTGATAGATCGTGACGTTCGGATACAGGTGCGAGTCATCGCCGATCCGCGTGCCGCGGCCGACGAACGCGTTCGCGTCGAGCTGCACGCGCTCGCCGATCACGGCGCCCGCCTCGACGGTCACGTGCGGGCCGATCACGGCGCTCGCCGCGACCTGCGCGGCGGGATCGATCGTCGCGCTCGGATGCACGCCCGCGGCGCGCTGCGGCGCGGCGAGATCGATGAACATCTGCGCGACGCGCGCGAAATAAGCGTAGGGATTCGGCGTGACGATGAAATGGCGGCCGTTCGCGGCCGCGCCGAGCTTCTCGAGATCGCGCGGCGCGATCAGCACCGCGGCGGCGCGCGTCGTCTCGACCTGCGCCAGATACTTCGGATTCGCGAGGAACGCGAGCTGCTGCGGGCCCGCCTGATCGAGCGGCGCGAGACCGCCGACCTCGCGCCGGCCGTCGCCGACGATCTCGCCGCCGAACCGCGCGACGAGCGCCTCAAGCGTCAATGCCATTCGACGTTCGCTCCGTTCAGTTCGACAGGCTGGAAGGCGATGCGAGCGCCTTCAGCACCTTGTCGGTGATGTCGATGCGCGGACTCACGTACACCGCTTCCTGCACGATCAGATCGTAGTTCTGCTGCTCGGCGATCTGCTTGATCACCTTGTTCGCCTTGTCGAGCACCGCCGCGAGCTCTTCGTTGCGGCGCTGGTTCAGATCCTCGCGAAACTCGCGCTGCTTGCGCTGGAAATCGGTGTCGAGCTGCGAGAGATCGCGCTGCTTCTGCGCGCGGTCGGCGGCCGACATCGTCTGACCGTTCTTGTCGAGCGAATCGGACAACGACTTCAGGCGCGCGGCCATGTCCTGCAGATCCTTGTCGCGCTTCGCGAACTCGGCCTCGAGTTTCGTTTGCGCGGCCTTCGCGGGCGTCGACTCGCGCAGGATCCGGTCCGAATTGACGGCCGCGATGCGCGCGACGTCCTGCGCATGCGCGACCGTCGCGCCGAGTGCGGCGGCAAGCGCCAGCGCGCACATCACTCGTTTCGAAAACTTACCGGTTAGCAAGATTACCCTCTCGATGCTGTAGTCAGTGCCTGATCGATCAGAACGCCGTCCCGATCTGGAATTGGAATTTCTGATATTGATCGCCTTCGTGCTTCTGCAGCGGGAAACCCAAGCTCAGCTTGAGCGGCCCGATCGGCGAGATCCACGCGAGACCGATACCGTAGCCGTAGCGCAGGCCGTTCGCGCCCGTGCTCGTGCCGCCCGGCGCATTGCCCCAGACGTTGCCGCCGTCGAGGAACGTGAACACGCGCAGCGTACGGTCGTAGCCCGTGCCCGGCAGCGGGAACGTCAGCTCGATGTTGCCGACGATCATCTTCGAGCCGCCGATCGGATCGTTCGTCTTGGTGTCGCGCGGGCCGAGCGAGCTCGGCTCGTAGCCGCGCACGGAGCCGATACCGCCCGCGTAGTAGTTCTTGAAGATCGGGTACGGATTGCCGATGCCGTTGCCGTAGCCGCCTTGCAGGTTCAGGCCCAGGATGAAGCCGCGCGCGAACGAATAGTAGTACTGCGCCTGCACGTCCGCTTTGTAGTACTGGATCTTGCCGACCGGCACGCCATATTCGATGTTCGCCTGCGTGAAGTAGCCGCGGCTCGGGATCAGCGCGCTGTCGCGCGCGTCGCGCGACCACGCGACGGTCAGCGGCACCGTGTTCGACACGCGGCCGAACTGCTGCACGTAGTCCTGATACGACTGCGGCGTGTTCGAATCGACATCGAGACGGTTCTGCTCGAAGCCCGCGCCGAAGTACACGGTGTCGGTTTCCGAGAACGGGATGCCGAACTTCAGGTTGCCGCCCGCCGTGATGATCCGGAAGCTCGAATTCGTCGAGTAATAGAGCGGCTGGTACGTGCGGTAGAACACGTCGGTGATCCGCTTGATGCCGTCGACCGTGAAGTACGGGTCGACCTGCGTGACGGTCAGCGTGCGGTAGCTCTTCGCGGTGTTCACGTTCACCGAGAGGCTCGTACCCGAGCCGAACACGTTGTCCTGCGAGATGCCGGCCGACAGCACGACCTTGTCCGTCGACGAGAAGCCCGCGCCGAGCGTGATTGCGCCCGTCGGCTTTTCGGCGACCTTCACGTTCACGTCGACCTGGTCGTTCGTGCTTTCGACGGGCACCGTCGTCACGTCGACGTCGGTGAAGTAGCCAAGGCGATTGATCCGGTCCTTCGACAGCGCAAGGCGGCCCGAATCGAACCACGAACTTTCGAGCTGGCGCATTTCGCGGCGCACCACTTCGTCGCGCGTGCGCGTGTTGCCGACGATGTTGATCCGGCGCACGTACACGCGCCGGCTCGGATCGACGACGAGCGTGAGGCCCACCTTGTGCGTCGCCTGGTCGATTTCCGGCTGGGCGTTCACCGTCGCGAACGCGTAGCCGTACTGACCGAGCTTGTCGACGATCGCCTTCGTCGTCTGCTGCAGCTTCTCCGCCGAGAAGCGGTCGCCCGGCTTGATCTTGACGAGCTTTTCGAGCTCCGCCTGGCGATCCAGCAGATTGCCCGCGAGCTTCACGCTCGATACCGTGTACGGTTCGCCTTCGTGCAGCGTCACCGTCAGGTACATGTCCTTCTTGTCCGGCGAGATCGACACCTGGGTCGACTCGATATTGAACTCCAGATACCCGCGATTCAGGTAGTACGAGCGCACGTTCTCGAGGTCGCCCGTCAGCTTTTCCTTCGAGTACAGGTCGTTCTTCGTGTACCACGAGAACCAGTTCGGGGTCGACAACTGCATCTCGTCGCGCAGCGTGCCCGTGCTGAACGTCTTGTTGCCGATGAAGTTGATCTGGCGGATCTTCGCGCTCGGGCCTTCGGCGACCGCGAACAGGATCGACACGCGGTTCGCGTCGACCGGCGTGACCGTCGTCGACACTTCCGCCGCGTAGAAGCCGCGCGTCAGGTACTGGCGCTTCAGCTCCTGCTCCGCCTTGTCGACGAGCGCCTTGTCGTAGTAGCGGCCCTGCGACAGGCCCACGGCCTTCAGCGCCTTGTTCAGGTTGTCCTTGTCGAATTCCTTGATGCCGGTGAAATCGATCGAGGCGATCGCCGGACGCTCCTGCACCTGGACGATCACGACGCTGCCCTGCGTCGCGATCCGCACGTCGTTGAAGAAGCCCGTCGCGTACAGCGCGCGAATCGCTTCGGATGCCTTGTCGTCGGTAAACGTGTCGCCCTGCTTGATCGGCAGGTACGCGAACACGGAACCCGCTTCGACACGCTGCAAGCCTTCGATCTTGATGTCCTGCACCACGAAGGGCGCCGTTGCGTGTGCCGCGAGACCATGCGCGGCGAGCACCGCGGCAGCAACCGTCTTAGGTACGAAGCGATGAGGTTTGAACAACATGCATCCCCAGTGTTTAAGCTTGCATCAGATCAGGCGGCCGCCCTTGCGGCTGCCGCCCGACGCGTCAAAAATGGATCAACCGAGCCAGATCGTTGAACAGCGCAATCGCCGACAATGCGACGATGCAGATCAATCCCGCTCTTTGCAGAATCAGTTGCCAGCGCTCCGATACAGCCTTGCCGGTCGCGGCTTCAACCAGATAATATAACAGATGCCCCCCGTCCAAAACGGGAATCGGCAGCAAGTTCAGCACGCCGAGGCTAATGCTGACAAGGGCGAGAAACGATAGGAACGCCGACAATCCGAGCCGCGCGCTCTTGCCCGCATAGTCCGCGATCGTCACCGGCCCGGACAGATTCTTCAGCGACGCTTCGCCCGTCACCATCCTGCCGAACATCTTCAGCGAGTACACCGCGATGTCCCACGTGCGCCGCGCGCCGAGCTCGACGCTCTCGAGCGCGCCGTAGCGCACGTCGACGGACGGCGTCCGCAATGCGAGCGCCGCGCCGATGCGCCCCACTTCCTTGCCCGTTTCGTCGTCGCGCTTCGCTTGCGGAACGATCGACACCGTGCGCTCGACGCCCGCGCGCCCGATCCGCAGCGACAGCGTGCGGCCCGCGTGCGCCTTCACGTCGTCGATGAAGCGCGTCGAGCCGCCGATGCGCGCGCCGTCCAGCGCGACGAGCTTGTCGCCCGGCTGCAGCCCCGCTTGCTGCGCGGCACCGCCCGGCAGCACCGACGTCACCGTCAGCGAACCGCCGCCCGGCTCGAAGCCGAGACGCGTCATGAAATCGTCGTCGACCTCGCGATCGGCGATGCCGTGCAGGTCGACGCGGAAATCGTACGTCGCGCCGTCGGCGCGATTGCGCGCGCCGAGCACGATGTCCTTGCGATCGAATGCGGCGCCGAGCAGCTTCCAGCGCAGCTCGGACCACGAGCGCACCGGCTCCGCCTCGCCGCCGCGCGCGTCGCGGATCGACACGATCGTCTCGCCGCCGTCGAGGCCCGCGACCGCCGCGGGCGTACCGGCCGCGGGCGGCGCGACGATCGCCGCGGGCTCCGTCACGCCGGTCGCGAACACGAGCGAAAAGAGCGCGATCGCGAGCAGGAAATTCGCGATCGGCCCCGCCGCGACGATCGCGATGCGCTTGCCGACCGATTGCCGGTTGAACGCGCGCGGCAGTTCGTCCGCGCGAATGCCGTCGCCGGGATCGCGCTCGTCGAGCATCTTCACGTAGCCGCCCAAGGGCAGCGCGGACAGCGTCCACTCGGTGCCCGTCTTCTTGCTGACCCAGCGCGCGACGGGCGCGCCGAAGCCGATCGAGAAGCGCAGCACCTTGACGCCGCACCAGCGTGCGACGCGGTAATGCCCGTACTCATGCACGACGACCAGCACGCCGATCGCCACTGCGAATGCGATCAGTTCGACCAGCACGTTCATGACAGCCCCATTCAGACAGCGCGCTCCACGCCGGGCGCGCTCAGCTTTTCGATGAACGCCATCGCCGCGCGGCGTGCGTCGGCGTCGGCCTCGACGACGTCGTCGAGGCCGCTCGGCGTGCGGTTGGAGAGCCCGTTCAGCACGGCCTCGACCGTCTGCGCGATCGCCGTGAAGCGGATGCGGCGCGACAGGAATGCGTCGACCGCGATCTCGTTCGCCGCATTGAGCGCCGCGCTCGCGACGCCGCCTGCCTCGAGCGCCTCGATCGCGAGCGCGAGGCACGGGAAGCGCGCGTAGTCGGGTTTCTCGAACGTGAGCGCCGCGATCTGCGCGAGATCGAGCTGCGCGACGCCCGCGTCGACGCGCTCGGGAAACGCGAGCGCGTGCGCGATCGGCGTGCGCATGTCGGGATTGCCGAGCTGCGCGAGCACCGAGCCGTCGCGATACGACACGAGCGAGTGGATCACGCTCTGCGGATGGATCAGCACGTCGATGCGCTCGCCCGGCAGGCCGAACAGCCAATGCGCCTCGATCACCTCGAGGCCCTTGTTCATCATCGTCGCCGAGTCGACCGAAATCTTCCGGCCCATTACCCAGTTCGGATGCTTGCATGCCTCGTCGGGCGTCACGTCGGCGAGCGTCGCGGGCTCGCGCGTGCGGAACGGGCCGCCCGACGCGGTCACGATGATCTTCGCGATCCCGCCGTGCTCGGCCGCGTCGCGCGGCATGCACTGGAAGATCGCGTTGTGCTCGCTGTCGACGGGCAAGAGGATCGCGCCATGGTCGCGCACCGCGTCCATGAAGATCGCGCCCGACATCACGAGCGATTCCTTGTTCGCGAGCAGCACGCGCTTGCCCGCGCGCGCGGCGGCGAGGCTCGGCGCGAGCCCCGCCGCGCCGACGATCGCCGCGACGACCGTGTCGCAGCCGTCGCTCTTCGACACGTCGACGAGCGCCTGCGGGCCGTGCGCGACCTGCGTCTTGCTGCCCGCGGCGCGCAATTGCGCTTCGACCCGCGCGGCGGTTTCGGCGTCGCCGACCACCGCGACGTCGGGCGCAAAGCGCAGGCACTGGGCGACGAGCTTGTCGCCGTTGCGGTGAGCCGTGAGCGCGTGAACCGTGAAGCGCTCCGGATGACGCGCGACGACGTCGAGCGTGCTGTCTCCGATCGAGCCCGTCGAACCGAGCAATGTCAGACGTTTTTGCATAATGGTGTCTAGTTTTAACCGAGCAGCAGCAGTGCGAGCGGCAGCACGGGCAGCAGCGCGTCGACGCGGTCGAGCACGCCGCCGTGGCCCGGCAGCAGGCCGCTCGAGTCCTTCACGCCCGCCTGGCGCTTCAGCAGCGACTCGAACAAGTCGCCGACCACGCTGAACGCGACAAGGAGCGTCAGCGCCACAAATGCGCCCGCCGCGCCGTAGTGCGCGACGAACGCCGAATAAAGGGTCGGTTCGAAGACGTGCGCCGCGACGGCCGCGCCGGCGACGATCATCACCGCGAGCCAGCCGCCCGCCGCGCCTTCCCAGGTCTTGCCGGGGCTGACGGACGGCGCGAGCTTGTGCTTGCCGAACCCCTTGCCGGCGAAGTATGCGCCGATATCGGCGAGCCACACCACCAGCAGCAGCGACAATACGAAGGGTACGCCTTCCGCGCGCGCCGCGACGAGCGCATGCCAGCATGCGGCAAAGACGACGAGGCCGGCCGCGAGCAGGAACGGCTTCCACGCGCGCCCGGCGAGCGCCGGCTTGCGCCAGAGCGCATATGGGCCGGCCAGCAGCCAGAACACGCCCGCCGCCTCGAAGAGCGGCCGCGCGGCCTGCGCGCCGATGCCGAGCCGCGTGCTCGCCGCGAGCGCGAGCGCCGCGACGACCGCGTAGACGACCGAGCCGCCCCCGCCCAGCTTCAGCAATCGCCCCCATTCCCACGCGGCGAACACGAGCACGAGTGCGATCAGCGCGCCGAACGCGGAAAGCGGCGCGTACAGCGTCACGGGCAGCAGCACTGCCAGCAGCACGAGCGCCGTGATGACACGGGTCTTCAGCATGAAAGGGAGTCGGCGTCCTGAGCCTGGGGTTCGAGCTGCGCGCTCGTGCGGCCGAAGCGGCGTTCGCGGTGCGTGTACGACGCGAGCGCCTCGGCGAGCGCGTTTGCGTCGAAGTCCGGCCAGAATTTGTCGGTGAAGTAGAACTCGGTGTACGCGAGCTGCCAGAGCAGGAAATTGCTGATCCGCTGCTCGCCGCCCGTGCGGATGAAGAGATCCGGCTCCGGCGCATAGGCCATCGCCAGATGGCGGGCGAACGCGTCCTCGTCGACTTCGGCCGCGCGCCCTTCGCGCGCCGCCTCGTCGACGAGCTTCTGCGTCGCCTGCAGGATGTCCCAACGACCGCCGTAGTTCGCGGCGATCGTCAGCGTGAGGCGCGTGTTGCGCGCGGTCTTCGTTTCCGCGCGCCGGATCAGCGCCTGGATGCGCGGTTCGAACTTCGACAGATCGCCGACGACGCACAGCCGGATGCCGTTCGCGTGCAGCTTGCCGACCTCGCGCTCGAGCGCCGTGATGAACAGGCGCATCAGGAACGACACCTCGTCGTTCGGCCGGCGCCAGTTCTCGGAGCTGAACGCGAAGAGCGTCAGGTATTCGACGCCCGCCCGCGCGCATCCTTCGACGACCGAGCGCACGGCGTCGACGCCGCGCGAGTGTCCTGCGACGCGCGGCAGGCGGCGCTCGGTCGCCCAACGGCCGTTGCCGTCCATGATGATCGCGATGTGACGCGGCACGGCGGCGGCGTCAGGCACGCGAACGGTAGAGCTGGTATAAGTCATGGCCGCTGAGACTGTAGCTGCAGGAAAAAGTGCGACAAGGCGGCGTCAGACCGTCATGATCTCCGCTTCCTTGCTCTGGACGAGCTTGTCGATCTCCGCGACGTGCTTGTCGGTCAGCTTCTGCACGTCGTCGCCCGCACGGCGCTCGTCGTCTTCGGAGATTTCCTTGTCCTTCACGAGCTTCTTGAGCGCTTCGTTCGCGTCGCGGCGCAGATTGCGGATCGCGACCTTCGCGGTCTCGCCTTCGCTCTTGACGACCTTCGTCAGCTCGCGGCGGCGCTCTTCCGTCAGCGCCGGCATCGGCACGCGGATCAGGTCGCCCGCCGTCGCCGGGTTCAGGCCCAGATCGGCTTCGCGGATCGCCTTCTCGACCTTCGCGACCATGTTCTTTTCCCACGGCTGCACGCCGATCGTGCGCGCGTCGACGAGCGTCAGGTTCGCGACCTGCGAGATCGGCACCATCGAACCGTAGTAGTCGACCTGCACGTGATCGAGCAGACCGGCATGCGCACGGCCCGTGCGGATCTTCGCCAGATCGTTCTTGAACGCTTCGATCGAGCGCTGCATCTTCTGCTCGACGCCCTTCTTGATATCAGCGACACTCATTTCAACCTCCGAACCTTCCGAACTTCAAAACGATGCGGGCAATGCCCAACGGGCGGCGCACGGCGCCGCCGGCTGCCCGCATCGGCGAGAGTTTACACGTGGACGAGCGTGCCCTCGTCCTCACCTTGCACGATACGTTTGAGCGCACCCGGCTTGTTGATCGAAAACACGCGAATCGGCAGCTTCTGGTCGCGGCAGAGCGCGAACGCCGTCGCGTCCATCACCTGCAGGTTGCGGCCGATCGCTTCGTCGAAGCTGATCGACGAGTAGCGCGTCGCGGACGAATCCTTCTTCGGATCGGCCGAATAGACGCCGTCGACCTTCGTCGCCTTCAGCACCACTTCGGCGCCGACTTCCGAGCCGCGCAGCGCGGCCGCCGTGTCCGTCGTGAAGAACGGGTTGCCCGTGCCCGCCGCGAAGATCACCACCTTGCCCTCCTCGAGCTGGCGGATCGCGCGCGGGCGGATGTACGGCTCAACCACCTGGTCCATCCGCAGCGCCGACTGCACGCGCGCCTCGATGCCCGCGTGGCGCATCGCGTCCTGCAGCGCGAGCGCGTTCATCATCGTCGCGAGCATCCCCATATAGTCCGCGGTCGCGCGATCCATGCCGGCCGCACCGCCCGCGACGCCGCGGAAGATGTTGCCGCCGCCGATCACGACCGCGAGCTGCGTGCCGAGACGCACGACTTCCGCGATGTCGGCAACCATCCGCTCGATCGTCGCGCGATTGATGCCGAAGGCATCGTCGCCCATCAGCGCTTCGCCGGAAAGTTTGAGGAGGACGCGTTTATAGGCATTGGGCATAGGGACTTCCGAGCGACGAGAGGATGACAAGCACGAACTGTAGGGGCGAAATGCTGATTCGAGCAAGCGCCGCCGGGCCGGGCTGGCTGAAAGCCCCGTCCGGCGGCGCTGCCGGCCGCGACGGAACGGTCGTCCGCCGCGGGTCAAGCGTACTGCTGGTTACCGCTTTTACGACTGGTTACTGCTGCTTGGCTGCGGCGACCTGCGCGGCCACTTCCGCCGCGAAGTCGTCCTGGCGCTTCTCGATGCCTTCGCCGACGACGAAGAGCGCGAACTTTTGCACCGCCGCATTCGCGGCCTTCAGCATCTGCTCGATCGTCTGCTTGTCGTTCTTCACGAACGGCTGGTTCAGCAGCGACACTTCCTTCAGGAACTTCTGGACGCTGCCGTCGACCATCTTCGCGACGATCTCGGCCGGCTTGCCCGATTCCGCGGCCTTCTGCTCGGCGACGCGGCGCTCCTTCTCGATCAGCTCGGCGGGAACTTCGTCAGCCGACAGCGAGACCGGCTTCATTGCCGCGACGTGCATCGCGACGTCCTTGCCGACCTGCTCTTCTGCGCCCGTGTACTCGACGATCACGCCGATGCGGCTGCCGTGCAGGTACGTCGCGAGCTTGTTCGACGTCTCGACGCGCACGAAGCGGCGGATCGAGATGTTCTCGCCGATCTTGCCGACGAGGGCGAGGCGCACTTCGTCGACCGTCTTGCCGTCGAGCGGCAGCGCCGACAGCGCGGCGACGTCGGCCGGGTTCTGCGTCGCGACGAGTTCCGCGATGGTCTTCGCGAACGCGTTGAAGTCGTCGTTCTTCGCGACGAAGTCGGTTTCGCAGTTCAGTTCGACGAGCGCGCCCGCATTGGCGCCGACGAACGATGCGACGATGCCTTCCGCCGTCACGCGCGACGCGGCCTTGCTGGCCTTGTTGCCGAGCTTCACGCGCAGCAGCTCTTCAGCCTTGCCCATGTCGCCGTCGGCTTCCGTCAGCGCCTTCTTGCATTCCATCATCGGTGCGTCGGTCTTCGCGCGCAGTTCTGCCACCATGCTTGCGGTAATTGCCGCCATCATTCGCTCCTTGAGTCTGTATTCACAACGCCGCCCGCACTTCGACGCAGGCGGCAGGCATTCGTTTCCGGGCATTCGCGCATTTTTCGCTCGGCGTCGGCCCGGATCGGCCGCCCGAAAAAAAGCGGCTTAAAAAAAGGGGGCCTGTTGAGAGCCCCCTTTTTGCGCCGGCTCGGGGCCGGTTACGCGTTTTCCTCGACGTATTCGTCGTCGCCGCGCGCCGCCTGGACCACTTCGTTGACCGCGTTCGCACGGCCTTCGAGGATCGCGTCGGCCACGCCTTCGGCGTACAGCGCGACAGCCTTGCTCGAGTCGTCGTTACCCGGGATCACGTAATCCACGCCTTCCGGCGAGTGGTTCGTATCGACCACGGCGATGACCGGCACGCCGAGCTTGTTCGCTTCGGTCACGGCGATCTTGTGGTAGCCGACGTCGACGACGAAGATCGCATCCGGAATGCCGCCCATGTCCTTCACGCCGCCGATCGACTTCTGCAGCTTCGCGATTTCGCGTTCGAACAAGAGCGCTTCCTTCTTGCTCATCTTCTCGAGCTCGCCCGCCTCGACCGACGCTTCCATGTCCTTCAGGCGCTTGATCGATACCTTCAGCGTCTTGAAGTTGGTCAGCATGCCGCCGAGCCAGCGTGCGTTCACGTACGGCATGCCCGCGCGCAGCGCTTCCTGGGCGATCGTGTCGCGCGACTGGCGCTTCGTGCCGACGAAGAGGATCGTACCCCGATTCGCTGCAAGCTGACGCACGTACTTCAGCGCGTCGTTGTACATCGGCAGCGTCTTTTCGAGGTTGATGATGTGAATCTTGTTGCGGTGACCGAAGATGAAGGGAGCCATCTTCGGGTTCCAGAAGCGCGTTTGGTGACCGAAGTGGACACCGGCTTCCAGCATTTGGCGCATCGTAGTTGCCATTTGTATATTTCTCCACGAGGGTTTGGGTCTTAAGCCGGCTGCCGTATCATGGCGCGACGGCGGGCATTGCCCCGCCCCGTTCGCGCCGCGACACCCTGGGTGCGCCGGCTCGCAATTCGGCGCGCACTTCGAAAACCACTCGAAAGCTTCGCGCCGCCAGCCTTCGCCACAACCGCCGCGCCTCGAACGAAAACATCAGCGAACTCCAACGTTTCCGCGCCAGGCAAAAATAGCGATTCCAGCGTCGACTTAGCCAATAAGTATAGCACGCAGGCATGACGGCTCTCAAGTCGCCCGCCGCTTTCGCCGCGCGGACGCACGCGCGGCCCGCCACGCAACGACTTCCGCGCGGCCCGCGCCACCGCGCCGAATTTCGCGCCGCGCCCGCCCGCGAAAGGCTGCGACAGCAGGAATAAGGTGCGATAATTGTTGAATTCACCGCATTTCAGGCACCCACTCATGGCCATTACGCTCAAAAACGAACACGACATCGCACAGATGCGCATCGCCTGCCGTCTCGCGAGCGAAGTGCTCGACTACATCACGCCGTTCGTCGTCGCGGGCGTGACGACGGGCGAGCTCGATCGCCTCTGCCACGAGTACATGGTGAACGTGCAGGGCACGGTCCCCGCGCCGCTCAACTACCAGCCGCCCGGCTACCCGCCGTTTCCGAAGGCGGTCTGCACGTCGGTCAACGACGTGATCTGCCATGGCATCCCGGGCGACAAGACGCTCAAGAACGGCGACGCGCTCAACATCGATGTCACCGTCATCAAGAACGGCTATTTCGGCGACACGAGCCGGATGTTCATCATCGGCGAAGGCTCGATCCTCGCGAAGCGCCTCGTGCAGACCACCTACGAATGCATGTGGCTCGGCATCGACCAGGTGAAGCCCGGCGCGCATCTCGGCGACATCGGCCACGCGATCCAGAAGCACGCGGAGGCGCAAGGCTACAGCGTCGTGCGCGAATACTGCGGCCACGGGATCGGCACGGTGTTCCACGAGGATCCGCAGGTCGTCCACTACGGGCGGCCGGGCACAGGCATCGAACTGAAGCCCGGCATGATCTTCACGATCGAGCCGATGATCAACGCCGGCAAGCGCGACATCCGCACGATGCCCGACCAGTGGACCGTCAAGACCCGCGACCGCAGCCTGTCCGCGCAGTGGGAGCACACGATCCTCGTGACGGACACGGGCTACGACGTGCTGACGGTGTCGGCCGGCACGCCCGCGCGTCCGACGTTCGCTGCGCCGGCCGCCACGGTCTGAGCGCCGCCGCGCGCCGCGCCCCGTTCCGTCCGCTTTGCCCGTTTAGCCAGGTAGCCGCTCGCGTCGCCGCGCGCCCCCGTTCAACCGCCCAATCCGATCGCCGTCCATGAGCGTCTCCGTCGCCGCGCCGCCTGCCACGCTGTCGCACAAAGCCGAATTCAAGGCCGCGAAGGCCGAGTTGCTCGCGCGCTTCAAGACCTCGGCCAACGTCACGCCGCTGATGCACGCGCTGTCGCGCGCGACCGACGACGCGCTGCGCCACCTCTGGCAAGCGTGCGGGCTGCCCGCGACGCTCGCGCTCGTCGCGGTCGGCGGCTACGGGCGCGGCGAGCTGTCGCCGCATTCGGACGTCGACATTCTCGTGCTCCTGCCCGACTCGCACGCGAGCGAGCTCGACGAGCGGATCGAGCGCTTCATCGGGATGGCGTGGGATCTCGGGCTCGAGATCGGCAGCAGCGTGCGCACGGTCGATCAATGCATCGAGGAAGCGTCGCAGGACGTCACCGTGCAAACGTCGCTGCTGGAGGCCCGCCGCATCGTCGGCAGCACCGCGCTCTTCGAGCGCTTCACGCTGCGCTATCGCGAGGCGCTCGACGCGCGCGCGTTCTTCCAGGCGAAGGTGCTCGAGATGCGCCAGCGCCACGCGAAGTTCCAGGACACGCCGTACAGCCTCGAGCCGAACGTGAAGGAAAGCCCCGGCGGCCTGCGCGATCTGCAGACGATCCTCTGGATCGCGCGCGCGGCGGGCTTCGGCAGCAGCTGGCGCGAGCTCGACACGCGCGGGCTCATCACCGATCGCGAGGCGCGCGAGCTGCGCCGCAACGAGGGCTTCCTGAAGACGCTGCGCGCGCGGCTGCACGTGATCGCCGGACGCCGGCAGGACATCCTCGTGTTCGATCTGCAAACGCAGGCGGCCGAGAGCTTCGGCTACCAGCCGACGCACGCGAAGCGCGCGAGCGAGCAGTTGATGCGGCGCTACTACTGGGCCGCGAAGGCGGTCACGCAGCTCGCGACGATCCTGATCCAGAACATCGAGGCGCAGCTCTTCCCGGCGACGAGCGGCGTCACGCGCGTGCTGTCGCCCGGGCGCTTCGTCGAGAAGCAGGGGATGCTCGAGATCGCCGCGGACGACGTGTTCGAGCGCCACCCGGACGCGATCCTCGAAGCGTTCCTGCTCTACGAGGCGACGCGGGGCGTGAAGGGCCTGTCCGCACGCACGCTGCGCGCGCTCTACAACTCGCGCGACGTGATGAACAACGCGTGGCGGCGCGATCCGCGCAACCGCCGCACGTTCATGCAGATCCTTCAGCAGCCGGAAGGCATCACGCACGCGTTCCGCCTGATGAACCAGACGAGCGTGCTCGGCCGCTATCTGCTGAACTTCCGGCGGATCGTCGGCCAGATGCAGCACGACCTGTACCACGTGTATACGGTCGATCAGCACATCCTGATGGTGCTGCGCAACATTCGTCGCTTCGCGGTCGCCGAGCACGCGCACGAATATCCGTTCTGCAGTCAGCTGATCGTGAACTTCGAGCGGCCGTGGGTACTGTACGTCGCCGCCCTCTTCCACGACATCGCGAAAGGCCGCGGCGGCGACCACTCGACGCTCGGGATGGCCGACGCGCGGCGCTTCTGCCGCGAGCATGGGATCGACGGCGACGACGCGGCGCTCGTCGTGTGGCTCGTCCAGCATCACCTGACGATGAGCCAGGTCGCGCAAAAGCAGGACACGAGCGATCCGGAGGTGATCAAGCGCTTCGCCGATCTCGTCGGCAGCGAGCGGCGCCTGACCGCGCTCTACCTGCTGACCGTCGCCGACATCCGCGGCACGAGCCCGAAGGTGTGGAACACGTGGAAAGGCAAGCTGCTCGAGGATCTCTATCGCTCGACGCTCGCGGTGCTGGGCGGCGCGCAGCCCGACGCGCATTCCGAGCTGAAGACGCGGCAGGAAGAGGCGCTCGCGCTGCTGCGCCTCGAAACCGTGGCGCCCGACGCGCACCGCGCGCTGTGGGATCAACTCGACGTCGGCTACTTCCTGCGCCACGACGCGGCCGACATCTCGTGGCAGACCCGCGTGCTGTACCGGCACGTCGAAGCCGACACGGCGATCGTCCGCGCGCGGCCGTCGCCCGTCGGCGACGCGCTGCAGGTGCTCGTCTACGTGAAGGACCGCTCGGACCTGTTCGCGGGGATCTGCGCGTACTTCGACCGCAACGGGCTGTCGGTGCTCGACGCGCGCGTGAACACGACGCGCCACGGCTACGCGCTCGACAACTTCATCGTCACGCAGACCGAGCACGACGTGCAGTACCGAGACATCGCGAACCTCGTCGAGCAGCAGCTCGCCGCGCGCCTCGCCGAATCGGCGCCGCTGCCCGAGCCGTCGAAGGGCCGGCTGTCGCGGCTGTCGCGCACGTTCCCGATCACGCCGCGCGTCGACCTGCGGGCCGACGAGCGCGGCCAATACTACATTCTGTCCGTGTCCGCCAACGACCGGCCGGGTCTTCTTTATTCGATCGCGCGCGTGCTGGCCGAGCACCGGGTCGGCGTCCATGCGGCGCGGATCAATACGCTCGGCGAACGCGTCGAGGACGTCTTCATGCTCGACGGCACCGGTTTGTCCGACAACCGTCTGCAGATCCAAGTCGAAACCGAGTTGCTGCGCGCGATCGCAGTGTGAGTGTGTTCCAGCGTTTATGCGCACAAAATTGACCGTCAAGAATCCGCGACCGGCGACACCCGGCCGCGCCCCCGTCCGCTCCGGCAGCCTCACCGCGCGCAAGGTCGCGCGGCCCGACGCGAAAGCGGCGGGCGAGAAGCCCATAGCGCCGAAGTCCGCGACCAGATCCGCCGCGAAGCCCGCCGCGAAGCCGTCAGCACCGCGAGGCGCTGCGACCGCCGCGCCGAAGCGCGCAGGCACGCCATCGCGTCCGGCTGCGGCGTCCGAAGGCAAACGCGTTGCAAAACCGCGCACTGCGGATGGCGCGGCCCGCCCGAGCGGCGAGCGTACATCAGCGAGGCGCGCCGGCGCTCCCGGTGCGGCAGCCGGCGAACGCGCCCGCCGTACGGACACGAAGTCCGAGCGCCGCCCCGCCGAGCGCGGCGGGCAACGCGACGAACGACCGTCGCGCAGCACGGACGCACGTTCGTTCGATCCGGGCGCGCGCGGCAAAGGCCGCGCGGAGCGCGACACGGCGAAACCCGCCGACACGCGCGGCGCGGCCGGCGCCAAGTTCGGCGGCGCGCCCCGGTCCCCATCGCGTCAGTCCGACGACCGCGCGCCACGCGCAAACGGCCGCACCGCGCGCGATGCGGCGCCCTCGTCGTTCGCGGGCAAAGGCGCGGCAGGCGGCAAGCGTGCGCCGCAGCGCGCCGACGATCGCTACGGCGCCCCCGCCAAACGCGCGCCTTCGCGCGCCGCGCACTCCGACGAACGCAAGGCGCCACGCGAGCGCACAGCCGACGATCGCCGCCCCGCCGCCCGGGCAACGACGGGTCCCGCGCTTAAAGTCGCTCAGCCGATCAAGCGTCGCGCGACCAGCTCCGGCGAATCCGCGGCACACGTCGACCGAGGCGACGAAACGGGCCTCGTGCGCCTGTCGAAGCGCATGTCGGAGCTCGGCCTCTGCTCGCGCCGCGAGGCGGACGAATGGATCGAGAAAGGCTGGGTGCTCGTCGACGGCGAGCGCATCGACACGCTCGGCACGAAAGTGCGCGCCGACCAGCGCATCGAGATCGACTCGAACGCGCGCGCCGCGCAGGCGGCGCAAGTGACGATCCTGCTGCACAAGCCGGTCGGCTATGTGTCAGGCCAGGCGGAAGACGGCTACGCGCCCGCCGCGACGCTCGTCTCGCGCGAAAACCACTGGAGCGGCGACCGCTCGCCGCTGCGCTTCTCGCCGCAGCACCTGCGCGCGCTCGCACCCGCGGGCCGGCTCGACATCGATTCGACAGGCCTCCTCGTGCTGACGCAAAACGGCCGCGTCGCGAAGCAGTTGATCGGCGAGCAATCCGACATCGACAAGGAATATCTGGTACGCGTGCGCTTCGGCGAGCGCATGGCCGACATCGACCAGCACTTCCCCGCCGAGTCGCTCGCTAAGCTGCGCCACGGCCTCGAGCTCGACGGCGCGCCGCTCAAGCCCGCCATGGTCAGCTGGCAGAACGGCGAGCAGTTGCGCTTCGTGCTGCGCGAAGGCAAGAAGCGCCAGATTCGCCGGATGTGCGAACTCGTCGGCCTCGAAGTGATCGGCCTGAAGCGCGTGCGGATGGGCCGCGTGATGCTGGGGGCGCTGCCGCAGGGCGAGTGGCGCTACCTCGGGCCGGACGAATCGTTCTGAACGAAGCGGCCGCCCGGCGGGCGGGCGCGCAGTTGTTGCCCGGCTCGCGCCACGAGGAAACGCCCGCAACCGCGGGCGTTTTCGTTTCCGCCGCCTTTTCCGCCGCCATCGTCGCGACGCCTCGGCGCGCGCCGCTTTGCAGCGTCAATCGTCCGACTGCGCGTCGAGCCCCGGAAACAGCACGTCGGTGAAGCCGAATTTCGAGAAATCGGTGATCCGCATCGGATAAAGCTTGCCGATCAGGTGGTCGTACTCGTGCTGGACCACTCGTGCATGAAAGCCCTCCGCGATCCGCTCGAGCTTCGCGCCGAACTGATCGAAGCCGCTGTAACGCACGCGTCGATGGCGGCTTACGACGCCGCGCAGCCCCGGCACCGACAGGCAGCCCTCCCAGCCCTCTTCCATGTCGGGCGGCAGATATTCGACCGTCGGATTGACGAGCACGGTCTCCGGCACGGGCGGCGCCTCCGGATAGCGCTCGCTGCTGCCGAAGCCGAAGATGATCACCTGCAGCCCGACACCGAGCTGCGGCGCGGCGAGCCCCGCGCCGTTCGCATGATGCATCGTCTCGAACATGTCCGCGACGAGCGCGTGCAGTTCGGGCGTGTTGAGTGCTTCGACCGGCTTGGCGACTTCCAGCAAACGCTGATCGCCCATCTTCAGAATCTCGCGAATCATCGCGCGTGGCCCTCCAGAAGTTTGTGCATGCCCTCTTCGTCCAGCACCGGAATGCCGAGTTCCTCGGCCTTCGCGAGCTTGCTGCCCGCATCGGCGCCGGCGACGACGTAATCGGTTTTCTTCGATACCGAGCCCGCAACCTTCGCGCCCGCCGCCTCGAGCATCTCCTTCGCCGCTTCGCGCGTGAGCGTCGGCAGCGTGCCCGTCAGCACGACGGTCTTGCCCGCGAGCACGCCTTGCGGCGCGCGCGGCGCGGGCGGCCCTTCGGGCCACGTGACGCGGCCCGGCGCGCGCAGTTGCTCGATCACCGTGCGATTGTGCTCCTCGGCGAAGAACTGATGGATCGATTCGGCGACGATCGGCCCGACGTCGTTGACCTCGAGCAACGCTTCGGTCGACGCGTCCATGATCGGATCGAGCGAGCCGAAGTGCTTCGCGAGATCCTTCGCCGTCGATTCGCCGACGTGCCGGATCCCGAGCGCGTAGATGAAGCGCGCGAGCGTCGTGTGCTTCGCCTTGTCGAGCGAATCGATCAGGTTCTGCGCGGACTTCTCCGCGAAGCGGTCGAGCTCGACGAGCGTCGAGAAGCCGAGGTTGAACAGATCCGCCGGCGTGCGCACGAGGTTCTGCTCGACGAGCTGATCGATGATCTTCTCGCCGAGCCCGTCGATGTCGAGCGCGCGGCGCTGCGCGAAGTGCCACAGCGCCTGCTTGCGCTGCGCGGGACAGAAGAGCCCGCCCGTGCAGCGCGCGATCGCCTCGTCCGGCAGCCGCTCGATCCGCGATCCGCATTCGGGACACGCCGTCGGCATCACGAATTCGCGCGCATCCGCCGGCCGCCGGTCGAGCACGGCCGACACCACCTCGGGAATCACGTCGCCCGCGCGGCGCACGATCACCGTGTCGCCGATCCGGATGTCCTTGCGGCGCACTTCGTCTTCGTTGTGCAGCGTCGCGTTCGTGACGGTCGCGCCACCGACGAACACGGGATCGAGGCGCGCGACCGGCGTGATCGCACCCGTGCGGCCGACCTGCACGTCGATCGCGACGAGCTTCGTCAGCGCCTCCTGCGCGGGGAACTTGTGCGCGAGCGCGAAGCGCGGCGCGCGCGACACGAAGCCGAGCCGCTCCTGCTCGTCTCGACGGTTCACCTTGTAGACGACACCGTCGATGTCGTACGGCAGCGACTCGCGCCGCTCGCCGACCGCGTGGAAGAACTCGAGGAGGCCCGCCGCGCCGCGCACGACCGCGCGCTCGCGGTTCACCGGCAGCCCGAGCGTCTCGTACCAGTCGAGGAGGCCGCCGTGCGTGTCGGGCATGTCGACGCCGTCGAGCACGCCGATCCCGTAAGCGAAGAACGACAGCGGCCGCGACGCGGTGATCTTCGAATCGAGCTGCCGGAGGCTCCCCGCCGCCGCGTTGCGCGGGTTCGCGAACTCGCGCTGGCCCGCCGCGCGCTGACGTTCGTTCAGGCGCGCGAAATCGCGCTTGAACATCAGCACTTCGCCGCGCACGTCGAGCACGCGCGGCACGTGCTTGCCCTTCAGCTTCAGCGGGATCGAGCGGATCGTGCGGATGTTCCGGGTGACGTCCTCGCCCGTCGTGCCGTCGCCGCGCGTCGACGCCTGCACGAAGCGGCCGTCCTCGTAGCGCAGCGAGATCGCGAGGCCGTCGAACTTCAACTCGCACGCGTATTCGACGGGATCGGTCACGGTGCCGGCGAGGTCGGTCGCCTTGTCGAGGCCGTCGGCCACGCGCTTGTCGAACGCGACGACGTCTTCGTCGGCAAAGCCGTTGTTGAGCGAGAGCATCGGCGTGTCGTGCGTGACGGGCGTGAAGCCGCTCGCGACTTCGCCGCCGACCCGTTGCGTCGGCGATTCGGGGGTGACGAGATCGGGGTGCTCGGCCTCGATGTGCTGCAGCTCGACGAAGAGGCGATCGTACTCGGCGTCGGGCAGCTCCGGCTGGTCGAGCACGTAATAGGCGTAGTTCGCCCGCTCGAGCTCGGCGCGCAGCCACGCGGCGCGCTTCGCCGGCTGGCTGGCGGGCGGTTCAACTGGGGATCGGGCCATGCTGGCGGCACTTTCTCGTGAGGGAATCAGGCGATGATTATCTCAGTTCGAGCCCTTTTCGGCATCGGCTGAATGGCCTGTCGAGCGCGGTGAACAAACGGCGATCGGGAGGTCGGGTCCCGCTGTCTCCGCCGGCTGCTTTGCGGCTTCGCGGGACGACCGGGCGAGGCGGGTTGGAAGACGGGCGGCGGCGCGATCGAATCGGCTGTGGCGCGACGGCTCGATAGCACGACGGCTCGATGCCGCGATGGCGCAACGGCAGTCGAAATCCGGTCGGCGGGCGTCACGGCGCTTCACGCCGCAAAGCAAAAGCGCCGCAATTCGACCGCCTTGCGCCCGATCGATTCAGGTTACGCAGCGCAACGCAGCGACGCGATCGCGGGCCGCATAGCCGCACCGCCCCGCGCTGCAACGCAGCGAAAAAAAACGCCGCGCTTACTGGCTGAACAGCCGCCGAGTGACGGGCGAGCCGGCCGGAATGCCCGCTTCCTCGAGCC
The DNA here is from genome assembly GCF_001523835.1 of Burkholderia sp. ABCPW 14. Taxonomy (NCBI): domain Bacteria; kingdom Pseudomonadati; phylum Pseudomonadota; class Betaproteobacteria; order Burkholderiales; family Burkholderiaceae; genus Burkholderia; species Burkholderia sp. ABCPW 14. The sequence continues at coordinate 54,269 of NZ_LOVS01000144.1, forward strand.
GCGCATACAGCTTCATCAACTGCTGCTCGATCGCAAGCAGCGTCGATTCCGGCAGCGGCCGGCGCTGGTCGTCGACGACGCGCGCGCCGATCCGCTCCGACAGCGACTTCGCGTAGTCGCACATCAGCCTGAACGGCAGGATGTCCTCGTCGGCAACGGGCACGTCGAGCACGAGCGTGATCAGGTTGCCGCCCTTGTACGTGAGGTCGTCGCGCAGGAAGTTCGTGTCGCCGAACTGCAGCATGAAGACGGGATTCTGCTTCGCGTCGAGCTTCACGAAGCGCGTGCCGTCGCGCGACAGCAGGAGCCCGTCCTGCGACGCGACCGCCTGCACGTAGTTCGCCGACCACGGCGCGCCGTCCGACATCACGTTGATCGACAGCTGCGCGTCGCACTGCGCGGCGAAGCCGTCGAGCTCGCGCGCCATCGACACCGTTTCCATCATGTCCGGAAATTCCGGCGCGCCGTCGATCGCGTCCGCGAACTGCTGGACGCCCGTCACGAATTCGGAGAACTCGAGTTCGTTGAGCGGGCCGCTGCGGTTTGCGAGCTGCGCGGCCGCGCGCAACTCTTCGTAGCGCACGCCGTTCTGCAGCAGCTCCCACGCGCCGCCGCCCTCCGGCTTGCCTTCGATGTGCACCGGCTTGCTGCCCGCGCGGCGCAACCGCTGCGCGGCGGGCAGAATCTTGTCGCCCGCGAGCAGGCCCCCGAGGCGGATCGGCACGATGCAGTCGATCCGGCGATCGACGATCGCGGGCGGCGCCGCGGAAATCGTCGTCGCGGCGGGCAGCACCGGCTCGACTGGCTCGTCGTGCGCGGAGGCGGGAGCGGCCGCTTCGCCGCCGCTCATCTCGACGGCGGGCTCGACCGCGCCGTTCGCAATCGTTGCCTCGGCCTGCAGGTCGGCCGGCGTGTCGGCGGGCGCCGCGCCGCCGAACGTCGGCTCGACGCGCGCCGCGTCGTCGCCTTGCGCCCCCGCCGCGGCCTCACGGCGCGCCGGCTGCCGCACCGGCTCGATGAAGGGCGCGTCGTCGTCGCGCTCGTGCCGCGCGGCGGCTTCGGCCGCCTCGGGCGGCAACGGGCGCGGCATCCTGCGACGCACCTTCGCTCCCTGCCACGCGTTGTAGACCACGACGCCGCCCACCACGACGGCGCCCGCGCCGATCAATCCGAGTGTCAACTCGTCCATGCACGCTCCATCAAATTCTTTTTCATTGGACTCGCGGACGGGCGCCCATGCGCCGCGCGCCCGCGCGCCATTCGTCAAACGTTAATTCTGCGCAAAACCCGCGGCAGTTTCCATGTCCACCGCGACGATCCGCGACACGCCCTGCTCCTGCATCGTCACGCCGATCAGTTGCTGCGCCATCTCCATCGCGATCTTGTTGTGCGAGATGAAGAGGAACTGCGTCTTGTCCGACATCGCGCGCACGAGGTTCGCGAATCGCTCGGTGTTCGCGTCGTCGAGCGGCGCGTCGACCTCGTCGAGCAAACAGAACGGCGCCGGGTTCAGCTGGAACATCGCGAACACGAGCGCGGTCGCCGTCAGCGCCTTCTCGCCGCCCGACAGCAGGTGAATCGTCGCGTTCTTCTTGCCGGGCGGCTGCGCCATCACCTGCACGCCGGCGTCGAGGATCTCGTCGCCCGTCATGATGAGCTTCGCCTGGCCGCCGCCGAACAGGCGCGGGAACAGATCGCTGAAATGGCGGTTCACTTCGTCGAAGGTCGACTGCAGCAGCGTGCGGGTTTCCTGGTCGATCTTGCGGATCGCATCCTCGAGCGTCTCGATCGCGTTCGTCAGGTCGGCCGATTGCGCGTCGAGGAACACCTTGCGCTCGCTCGCCGCCGCGAGCTCTTCGAGCGCCGCCATGTTGACGGGGCCGAGCGCGCTGACCGCGTTGTTGATCCGCGTGACCTCGCCCTGCAGGTACGACGGCTTCATGTCCGGCGTGAGCTTGTCCTTCAGCGCGGCCTCGTCGACCTCGGCCGCCGCGAGCTGCTCGGCGAACTGCTCGCCCGTCATCCGCGCCGCCTGCTCCTTGAGCTGCAGCTCGGTGATGCGCTCGCGCAGCGGCTGCAGCGAGCGCTCGGCCGCCAAGCGGGTCTCGTCGTCCGCGCGCAGCTTCGCGGTCAGGTCGTCGAGCTCCGCGCGCGCGGCGCCAAGCGCCTGCTCCTTCGCCGCGCGCACTTCGAGCGCATCCTGCAGGCCCGTGTGCGCGGTCTGCTCGTTGATCGTCTCGAGCTCCGCGCGCGCGTCCTCGAGCGACGCGGCGACGCGCTCGCTCTGGTCGTGCGCGACCTGGATCGTGCGCTTCAGCTCGTCGATCCGGTTCGCCGACTGGCGCGCGGCGAAGCGCGCATCGGTGGCCGCGCGCTCGAGTTCGCGCGCTTGCTGACGCGCGTTCGTCAGCGCTTCGTCGAGCGCCTCGAACGCGAGCTGGTTGTCCTCGAAGCGCGCCTGCAGCTCGGCGAGCTCGGCGTCGTGACGCTCGAAGTTCGCCTCCGACTCCGCGCGCAGCGCGCGCTGCTCTTCGATCTGCGCGCCGATCTCCTCGAGCTCCTCGCGAATCTGCGTGCTGCGCTGCGTGTAGCGCTCGTGCGCTTGCGCGAGCTTCAGCACGTCCATCTGCAGCGCGTGCACGCGCTGCGTCGCGCGCTCGGCCTGCGCGCGCACTTCGGTCAGCGCCTGCGACGCCTGCGTATGCGCCGCTTCCGCGCGGATCGCCGCCGCCTTCGCTTCGTCCGCCAGGAGCGCCTGCGCGCGCACCTGGCGCGCCAGGTTCTCGATTTCCTGCTGGCGCGCGAGCATCCCCGCCTGCTCGGAATCGGCCGCATACAGCTGCACGCCCGAGCGCGTGACGACGTGGCCCGCCTTCACGACGAACGCGCCGCCCTGCGGCAGCTGCGTGCGCGCGGCGAGCGCCTGCGCGAGATCGTCGGCGATGAACACCGTGCCGAGCCAGTCGTTGAGCACCGCGCGCAGGCCCGCGTCGTCGATCCGCACGAGCGACAGGAGCGGCCGCAGCGCGCCCGGCGCGGCGAGCGGCTCGCCCGCGGGCGGCGGCGCGTAGAACGCGAGCTTCGCCGGCGGCGCGTCGGTCGCGAACGCCTTCACCCAGTCGAGATTCGACACTTCGAGCGCCGCGAGCCGCTCGCGCAGCACCGCTTCGAGCGCGGTTTCCCAGCCGGCCTCGACGTGCAGCTTCTTCCACAGACGCGGCAGCGCGCCGAGCTCGTGCTTGTCGAGCCACGGCTGGATCTTGCCTTCCGTCTGCACGTTTTCCTGCAACTGCTTGAGCGCGGCCAGGCGCGCTTCGAGCTGATGGATCTGCGCGCTCTCGGCCTGCACGCGCTCGTGCGCCGCACGGCGCTCCGCGTCGAGGCGCGGCAGCGTCTCCTGCGCGTCGGCCAACCGCGCCTGCGCCTCGGCAAGCATCTCTTCGTGCTCGGCGAGCTGCATCCGCAGCGCTTCGAGCTGCGCCTCGTCGGGCGCGTCGAGGCCGCCCGCCTCGGTCTTCAGACGCTCGTGGCGCTGCTGGAGCTGCTGGAGCTGCTGATCGGCGTTGCGCTGGTGCGCGGCTTCGAGCTTGAGCGCCTGCTCGGTCTGCGCGATCCGGCCGCGCTCGTCGTTCAGCCCGGTCTGCGCGTCGCGCCAGCGCGCCTCGAGCGCGGGCAGCGCGTCGTGCTTCGCGGCCGCGTCGTCCTCGGCGAGCGCCGCCTTCTCGTCGGCGACCGCGCGCGCTTCTTCCGCTTCCTCGAGGTCGCCCTGCGCCTTGTCGGCCTGCGCGCGCCACTGCTCCTGCTGCGCGACGAGCGCCGCGATCTGCGACTGCACGCGGTTGCGCGACTCGACGATGAACTTGATCTCGGCCTCGAGGCGGCTCACCTCGGCGTTCGCTTCGTAGAGCGCGCCCTGCGCGCCCTGCATCGCGTCGCTCGCCGAATAGTGCGCGACGCGCAGCGTCTCCAGTTGCGCCTCGACTTCGCGCAGCCTCGCGGTCTGCGCGTCGAGCTCGATCTGCGCGTCGCCGATCGCACGGCGCTGCCTGTCCTGCTCGGCCGCCGCCTCGTTCTTGCGCAGCAGCCACAGCAGGCGCTGCTTCTCCTCGCCGTCGGCGACAAGCTCCTTGTACTTCGTCGCGACGACCGCCTGCGCTTCGAGCTTCTCGAGATTCGAGCCGAGCTCGCGGACGATGTCCTCGACGCGCGTCAGGTTCTCGCGCGTGTCGTGCAGGCGGTTCTCGGTCTCGCGGCGGCGCTCCTTGTACTTCGACACGCCCGCCGCCTCTTCGAGGAACACGCGCAGCTCTTCGGGCTTCGCCTCGATGATCCGCGCGATCATCCCCTGGCCGATGATCGCGTACGCGCGCGGGCCGAGACCCGTGCCGAGGAAGATGTCCTGGATGTCGCGGCGGCGCGCGGGCAGGTTGTTGATGTAGTAGCTCGACGTGCCGTCGCGCGTCAGCACGCGCTTCACGGCGATCTCGCCGTACTGGCCCCATTGGCCGGCCGCACGGCCGTCGGAGTTGTCGAACACGAGCTCGACGCTCGCCCGGCTGCCCGGCTTGCGGGCCGTCGAGCCGTTGAAGATCACGTCCTGCATCGACTCGCCGCGCAGCTCGGACGCGCGCGATTCGCCGAGCACCCAGCGCACGGCGTCGATGATGTTGGATTTGCCGCACCCGTTCGGTCCCACCACGCCGACCAGTTGACCTGGGACCTGGAAGTGCGTGGGATCGACGAAAGATTTGAAGCCAGCGAGTTTGATCGAGCTCAGACGCACGGCGGTATCGGTGGTAAAGAGTGTGAAACGGTTGGGAACGTGTGTTGCGCGCCGCGATTCGACCGCGAGGTCCGCGCGCGCGCCGCACGCCCAAGATTCGAAAAACGGGGCCGTGCTGTCAAGCAGTCGGCCCCGCGAATGGGGCCAATCATACCATCGCGCGTGCGCCGTCCCCCGGCTTGCGCGGTTCGTCATCAGCCGGCCGGGCGCGGTGCACGCGGCTCGACAGCAGGGTCGCGACGACGATGCAGAGGCCGCCCGCCCATTCGCGCGCGGTCGGCACTTCGTTGGCAAAAAGCCACGCCGACAGCGCCGTGACGACGATCTCGAACAGCATGATGATCGATGCGCGGTTCGCCGGCACGCGCGCCAAGCCGTGCTGGACGAGCATGTTGTTCGCCGCGACCGTCACGCCGATCCCGGCGACGAGCAGCGCCGCGAAGCCTAGGTCGTCGCCCGCCGGCACCGGCGGCAGGCCTTCGACGAGCGACGCGACGACGCCGAGCGCGGCCGCGCCGCCGAAGAGCGTCGCCGTGCGCATCTCGGGCTTCATCTGCGGCAGCTCGCGGCTCGCCTTGACGACGAGCACGTTGCTCATCGCGAAGCTCATCCCGGCCGCGAGCCCCGCCCATTCGGCCGGGTTCGACGGCAGCGGCACGCCGAGCCGCGGCGACCACAGCATCAGCATCGCGCCGGCGAGCGACAGTGCGGCAAGCGCCGCGCCCGCGAGCGTGAGCCGCTCGCGCAGGATGAAGTGCGCGTAGATCGCGGTCCACGCGGGCGTCAGATAAAAGAGCAGCATCACGCGCAGCACTTCGCCGTGAATCGTGCCCCAGACGAAGCCGAGATTCGTCACGCCCGCCGCGATGCCGAGCGCGGGCAGCAGCCAGTGCCAGCGCACCGTCGCGATCGACCCGCGCCGCACGATCAGCACGAATGCGCAGGCGACGACGCTCGTCAGCGCGCTCGCCGCCGTGCCCGTCACGCCGAGCGCCGCCAGGAGGCGCAACGGATACCAGATCAGGCCCCATACCAACGCGCCAATCAGAATCGCGAGCGTCGGCCAGCCGGCGCTCCCTCGTTCATTCATTTGCAAACCGAACCTCTTCTTCCTTCGTCGTACGGCGTCGCGGCGCGTTCGCCGCGCGTTCGCCGTCCGATGTCACGCTATAATCGAGCGCCGTCGCCGCGCCCAACAGGGCAGGCACGGGCCGGCATGCCGGCATCCCGCGCCGCCATCCGCCGCGCCCTGCTTCGCCCGCGCCCGGCGGCGCCTGCCGCGCCCCCTGTTTCGCGCCCGTTTCGCTTAAACCGGCCCGTCCGATCGGCCATCTACCGGCTCCGTCCGTCCAAGCCCGTGAATCCTCGTCTCGATACGCTTCAGCCCTATCCGTTCGAAAAGCTCCGCGCGCTCTTTGCCGGCGTGACGCCGCCCGCGCATCTGCCGCCGATCAGCTTCGGCATCGGCGAGCCGAAGCACGCGACGCCCGCGCTGATCCGCGACGCCGCCGCGGCCGCGCTGGACGGCCTCGCGTCGTATCCGGCGACGGCGGGCACCGACGCGCTGCGCGAGACGGTCGCCCGCTGGCTCGAGCGCCGCTACGGGCTGCCCGCGATCGACGCCGCGACGCAGGTGCTCGCCGCGTCGGGCTCGCGCGAGGCGCTCTTCTCGCTCGCGCAGGCGGTGATCGACCCGACCGCGCGCAAGTGCGGCGAGGACGCCGGCCAGAACGGCGAAAGGCCGATCGTACTCTGTCCGAATCCTTTCTATCAAATTTACGAAGGCGCGGCGCTCCTCGCGGGCGCCGAGCCGTACTTCGTCAACAGCGACCCGGCGCGCAACTTCGCCCCCGACTACTCGGTCGTGCCGGACGACGTGTGGGCGCGCACGCAGCTCGTCTACGTATGCTCGCCCGGCAACCCGACGGGCGCCGTGCTGACGCTCGACGACTGGCGCGAGCTGTTCGCGCTGTCGGACGAGCACGGCTTCGTGATCGCGTCCGACGAATGCTATTCGGAGATCTACTTCGACGAGTCGAAGCCGCCGATGGGCGGCCTCGAGGCCGCGCACCGGCTCGGCCGCGGCTTCGAACGCCTCGTGATGCTGTCGAGCCTGTCGAAGCGCTCGAACGTGCCGGGCATGCGCTCGGGCTTTATCGCGGGCGACGCGGCGCTCTTGAAGCGCTTCCTGCTGTACCGCACGTACCACGGCGCGGCGCTGTCGCCCGTCTGGCAGAAGGCGAGCCTCGCCGCCTGGGGCGACGAGGCGCACGTGCGCGAGAACCGCGCGCTCTACGCGCAGAAATTCGCGACCGTCACGCCGATGCTCGCCGACGTCGTCGACGTGCGCCTGCCCGACGCCGCGTTCTACCTGTGGGCGAACGTCGCGAGGACCGGCCTGTCGGATACCGAGTTCGCCCGGCGTCTCTTCGCCGACTATAATGTGACGGTCCTGCCCGGCTCGTATCTCGCCCGCGACGCGCATGGCGCGAATCCCGGCCGCGACTTCGTCCGGATCGCGCTCGTCGCCGGCGCGGCCGAATGCGTCGAAGGCGCGCAGCGCATCGTCGATTTCTGCCGTGGCCTCGCCCGCTGAACGCGCGTCGAGCGCCCCCGATTCATCCATCATCCACGTCCAGCATAGCCACGAACATGTCGCAACAACTTCAGCAAATCATCGATAACGCCTGGGAAAACCGCGCCGAGCTGTCGCCGAAGGCCGCGTCCGCGGAGATCCGCGAAGCCGTCGCGCACGCGATCGAGCAGCTCGACAAAGGCGCGCTGCGCGTCGCCGAGAAGATCGACGGCGAATGGACCGTCCACCAGTGGCTGAAGAAGGCCGTGCTGCTGTCGTTCCGCCTGGAAGACAACGCGCCGATGCCGGCGGGCGGCTACTCGCAGTTCTACGACAAGGTGCCGTCGAAGTTCGCGAACTACACGGCCGAAGACTTCGCGGCAGGCGGCTTCCGCGTCGTGCCGCCCGCCATCGCGCGCCGCGGCTCGTTCATCGCGAAGAACGTCGTGCTGATGCCGTCGTACACGAACATCGGCGCGTACGTCGACGAAGGCACGATGGTCGATACCTGGGCGACGGTCGGCTCGTGCGCGCAGATCGGCAAGAACGTGCACCTGTCGGGCGGCGTCGGCATCGGCGGCGTGCTCGAGCCGCTGCAGGCGAACCCCGTCATCATCGAGGACAACTGCTTCATCGGCGCGCGCTCGGAAGTCGTCGAAGGCGTGATCGTCGAGGAGAACTCGGTGATCTCGATGGGCGTGTACCTCGGCCAGAGCACGAAGATCTACGACCGCGAAACGGGCGAAGTGACGTATGGCCGCATTCCGGCCGGCTCGGTCGTCGTCGCGGGCAACCTGCCGTCGAAGGACGGCACGCACAGCCTGTACTGCGCGGTGATCGTGAAGAAGGTCGATGCGAAGACGCGCGCGAAGGTCGGCCTGAACGAACTGCTCCGAGGCGACTGATGGCGAAGCCTCGCACCGTGGTCGTGTACGGCATTCCGAACTGCGACACCGTGAAGAAGGCCCGCGTGTGGCTCGACGAGCACGGAGTCGAGTTCGAATTTCACGATTTCAAGAAAGCCGGCGTCAGCGCGCCGCTGGTCGAGGACTGGCTGAAGGACGTGTCGCTCGACGCGCTCCTGAACCGGCGCGGCACCACGTGGCGCGGCTTGGCCGACGACATGAAGGCGGCCGCCGAAACGCCGGCCGGCGCGATCGCGCTGATGATTCACAAGCCGTCGGTCATCAAGCGTCCGGTGCTGGTCGTCAACGGCCGCGTGAAGTCGCTCGGCTTCGCGGCCGACCAATACACGGCGCTGTTTGCCGCGTAGCGCCCGCCTGCGCTGAACGCGCCACAAGCCTCATCGCTGCCGGCCACCGCGCCGGCATTTTTTATCGAAAGTGGTCCGAACTATGTCTGCCACCCTTGCCCTTACCGAACAACTGATCGCGCGCGCGTCCGTCACGCCCGACGATCAGCACTGCCAGCACCTGATGATCGAGCGCCTGACCGCGCTCGGCTTCGCGTGCGAAACGATCGCGTCGCACGGCGTGACGAACTTCTGGGCCGTCAAGCGCGGCACGGCCGGCCGCGAAGGCAAGCTGCTCGCGTTCGCAGGCCACACGGACGTCGTGCCGACCGGCCCGCTCGAGCAGTGGAGCTCGCCGCCCTTCGTGCCGACGCATCGCGACGGCAAGCTGTACGGCCGCGGCGCCGCCGACATGAAGACGTCGCTCGCGGGCTTCGTCGTCGCGGCCGAGGAGTTCGTCGCCGCGCATCCGCAGCACCGCGGCTCGATCGGCTTTCTGATCACGAGCGATGAGGAAGGGCCGGCAACGGACGGCACCGTGAAGGTCGTCGAAGCGCTCGGCGCGCGCGGCGAGCGGCTCGACTACTGCATCGTCGGCGAACCGACGTCGACGGCGATGCTCGGCGACGTCGTGAAGAACGGCCGGCGCGGCTCGATGTCGGGCGAACTCGTCATCAAGGGCGTGCAAGGCCACATCGCCTATCCGCATCTCGCGAAGAACCCGATCCACCTGCTCGCGCCGGCGCTCGCGGAGCTCGCGGCCGAGCAATGGGACGAAGGCAACGAATATTTCCCGCCGACCACCTGGCAGGTGTCGAACCTGCGCGCGGGCACCGGCGCGACGAACGTGATCCCGGGCCACGCGGATCTGCTGTTCAATTTCCGCTTCTCGACGGCGAGCACCGTCGAAGGCCTGCAGGCGCGCGTGCACGCGATCCTCGACAAGCATCAGCTCGACTACGATCTGAACTGGTCGATCAGCGGCCTGCCGTTCCTCACGCCGCGCGGCGAGCTGTCGACCGCGCTCGATGAAGCGATCCGTGCGGAAACCGGCATATCGCCCGAGCTGTCGACGACGGGCGGCACGTCCGACGGCCGCTTCATCGCGCGCATCTGCCCGCAGGTGATCGAGTTCGGCCCGCCGAACGGCAGCATCCACAAGATCGACGAGCACATCGAAGTGCGTTTCGTCGATCCGCTGAAGAACGTGTACCGCCGCGTACTCGAACAACTGATCGCTTGACGAAGGCCGCTCGATGACGACATCCCCCTCCCCGTTCAAAACCGTCCGCGACCTCGTCCGCTACGCGGTGTCGCGCTTCTCGCAGGCGAAGCTCGCGTTCGGCCACGGCTCGGACAACGCATTCGACGAAGCCGTCTATCTCGTGCTGCACACGCTGCACCTGCCGCTCGACACGCTCGAGCCGTTCCTCGACGCGCGCCTTTCGCCCGACGAGATCGGCGCGGTGCTCGCCGTGATCGAGCGCCGCGCGACCGAGCGCGTGCCCGCCGCGTACATCACGCACGAAGCGTGGATGCACGGCCATCGCTTCTACGTCGACGAGCGCGTGATCGTGCCGCGCTCGTTCATCGGCGAGCTGCTCGACGACGGCCTGCAGCCGTTCGTCGAAGATCCCGCGCTCGTCGGCTCGGTGCTCGAGCTGTGCACGGGCTCCGGCTGCCTCGCGATCCTCGCGGCGCTCGCGTTTCCGAACGCGAGCGTCGACGCGGTCGACCTGTCGGCCGACGCGCTCGAAGTCGCGAAGATCAATCGCGGCGACTACGGGCTCGACGAGCAGATCGCGCTCCATCACGGCGACCTGTACGCGCCGCTGCCGCCATCCAGGTCGCTCGATCCGGAGCAGCGCTACGACGTGATCATCACGAATCCGCCGTACGTAAACGCGAATTCGATGGCCGAGCTGCCCGCTGAATACCGGCACGAGCCGGAGATGGCGCTCGCGGGCGGCGCGGACGGGATGGACATCGTGCGCCGCATCATCGGCGAAGCGCGCCGGTGGCTGAAGGATGAAGGCGTGCTCGTCGTCGAGATCGGCAACGAGCGCGCGAACGTCGAGGCGGCGTTCGGCGGCCTCGATCTCGTGTGGCTGTCGACGAGCGCGGGCGACGACAGCGTGTTCCTGATCCACGCGAGCAACCTGCCCGCCGTCGCCGGCTGAAACCGCGCTCGTCCGTGCGGGCCGGCCCCTCCGGTTCGTACGGAGTGGCCGCTCGCACGCACGCTTCGGTAAGATGCGCGTAAGCGGCGCCCGGTCGCGGCGCGCCGCGTGGCCTCCTTCTGGAATCCAACGCGCTCATGACCCTCGATTGGCTCCATCTCGGCACCTTCATCGGCCTCGCGCACGTGCTCGGCGTGATCGCGGCCTGCCATGCGATCCTGAATACGCGCACGTCGCAAGGCGCGATCGCATGGGCGGTGTCGTTGACGGCGATGCCGTACCTGACGCTGATCCCGTATCTGTTCCTCGGCCGCAGCAAGTTCTCCGGCTACGTCGACGCGCGCCGTCACGAGACCGAGGCGCTGCGCACCCGCGCGCATCCGGCGCCGTGGGACGCCGAGGGCTCGACGCTCGGCGCGCCGAAGGACGCGCTCGGCCTCGCGCGCGTGCGCGCGCTCACGCGCCTCGTCGGGATGCCGTTCGTCGCCGGCAACGCGGTGCGCACGCTCGTCAACGGCGACGCGACGTTCTCCGCGATCCTCGCGGCGATCGACGCCGCGCGCAGCTACGTGATCGTCCAGTTCTTCATCGTCCGCGACGACGCGCTCGGCGCGATGCTGCGCGATGCGCTGATCGCGCGCGCGCAAGCGGGCGTGCGCTGCTATCTGCTGTACGACAGCATCGGCAGCTTCGATCTGCCGTCGAGCTATGTGCACACGCTGCGCGAAGGCGGCGTCGAAGTGCATCCGTTCGCAACCAACAAGCAGTTCGTCAACCGTTTCCAGCTCAACTTCCGCAACCACCGCAAGATCGTCGTCGTCGACGGCGAACGCGCGTTCGTCGGCGGACACAACGTCGGCGTCGAATATCTCGGCGGCAATCCGCGGCTCACGCCATGGCGCGACACGCACATCGAGGTGCGCGGTCCCGCCGTCGCGAACATTCAGTACGTGTTCGCCGAGGACTGGCACTGGGCGACGCAATCGCTGCCGCCGCAGGCGCTGCCGCCCGCGACCGTTCCCGACGCCGATATGCACTGCCTCGTCGTACCGATGGGCCCTGCCGACAAGCAGGAGACGGGCTCGCTCTTCTTCGCGGAGGCGATCAACGCGGCGCGCGAGCGGGTGTGGATCACGACGCCCTACCTCGTGCCCGACGAGGCGGTGATCTCCGCGCTGAAGCTCGCGGTAATGCGCGGTGTCGACGTGCGGGTGCTGATCCCGAGCCGGCGCGATCACTACGTCGTGTTCGAAGCGTCGAAGCTCTATGCGCGCGATCTCGTCGACGCGGGCGTGCGGATCTTCCGCTACCGGCCCGGCTTCCTGCATCAGAAGGTCGTGCTGATCGACCGGGCGGCGGCGGCTGTCGGCAGCGCGAACCTCGACAACCGGTCGTTCCGGCTGAATTTCGAGATCATGGTGCTGACGGTCGACGAAGGCTTCGCGACCGAAGTCGAAGCGATGCTCGAACACGACTTCAATGATGCGTTCGAAGTGGATCTGAGCGAGTACCGGCGCTCGCCCGCGTGGCGGCGCGTCGCGATGCATATCGCGCGACTGTTCGCGCCGATTCTCTGACGGCGCATGGCGCGCACGCGCGCGCCGTCGGCCCGAGCCGAAGCGGACCGCGCGGAACCGATTCCGGTCCGACACATGACGGAGGCGTCCCGATGAAATGCGTGTGTTCTATCAGACGGCGCCGGACGGCCTCGCGAAGGCCGCCGCGCACGTCGCACGGCTGCGCGAATTCCATGCGCGCGGCGTGCTGCTGATGGCAGGACCGTGCGCCGATCCTGCGCAGGGCGCGCTCGGCATCTTCACGAGCCGCGAAGCTGCGGAAGAATTCGCGAGCGGCGATCCATTCCTGACGGACGGCGTCGTGAGCAATTGGACGCTTCAGGATTGGAACGACGTGCTGACGTAGCCGCCCGCCGCGGGTGGAACATGCGCCGGCGCGCGCGTCGCGTCTACGACTCCTCGGGCCTCGGCGCCGGAACGCGTTCCATCATGGACGCGCCGCCCCGCTCGCCCACTTCGCCGCAATCGAACGCGACAACATCATCGGACGCAACGTCCACGGCACCGCGCCGCCGAAAGCGCGCTCGCCGTGCGCCCGCTCGGACACCGCACCGCCACGCCAGCGCGCCGGGAAACGCAGCCGGCCTTCGACCGGCCGCTCGCCCTTTCTCAACTCCGGCGCATCCGACGCGCGCCGCCGCCCGGCTCAGAGCAGCATCTCGACGTCCTTGGCGATATCGTCGGGCTTCGTCGACGGCGCATAGCGCTTCACGATCTCGCCTTCCCGGTTCACGAGAAATTTCGTGAAATTCCACTTGATCGCCTTGAGGCCGAGAATGCCGGGCGCCTCCTCGGCCAGATAGCGGTACAGCGGATGCGCATTCGCGCCGTTCACGTCGATCTTCGCGAACATCGGAAACGTGACGCCGAAGTTCTTCTCGCAGAACGCGCCGATCTGCGACGCGTCGCCCGGCTCCTGCTTGCCGAACTGGTTGCACGGAAAGCCGAGCACGACGAGCCCGCGTTCGCGAAAGCGGTCGTACAGTTGCTGCAGCCCCCCATATTGCGGCGTAAACCCGCACTCGCTCGCGGTGTTGACGATGAGGAGCACCTTGCCCCGGTACTGCTCGAGCGACACCTCGCCGCCCGTGAGCGCCTGCGCGCTGAATGTATAAAGTTCCGACATCGGTTCGTTCCTCCCTGTTTTGATAGGGTCATGCCGTCCGCGGAAGTCTAGGCGAATTCGGCGCCGTGCGCACACTCTACCGTCCGGACGATCCCCCGCTTGCGGCTCGCAGTCTAGAATAGCGGTTTTTCCAAGCATTTTTCGCCGTGATCCGTTTCAATCAGTTCAGCCTCGCCCGCGGCACGAAGCCGCTCTTCGACGCGACCTCGTTCACGCTGAATCCCGGCGAGAAAGCGGGCCTCGTCGGCGCGAACGGCGCCGGCAAATCGACGCTCTTCGCAGTGCTGCGCGGCGAGTTGCACGCGGACGCGGGCGGCTTCGCGATGCCGCCGTCGTGGCGCATCGCGCACGTGTCGCAGGAGACGCCCGCCGTCGACCGCAGCGCGCTCGATTACACGCTCGACGGCGACGCCGCGCTGCGCGCGATCGAGGCGCGCATCGCGCAAGCGTCCGCCGCGCACGACGGCGCAGCCGAAGCCGAAGCGCATGCGGCGTTCGCCGACGCCGACGGCTACACCGCCCCCGCGCGCGCCGAAGCGCTGCTGCTCGGGCTCGGCTTCACGCTTGCGCAGACACGCGAAGGCGTCTCGAGTTTCTCCGGCGGCTGGCGGATGCGTCTCAATCTTGCACAGGCGCTGATGTGCCGCTCCGACCTGCTGCTCCTCGACGAACCGACGAACCACCTGGATCTCGACGCGATCGTCTGGCTCGAAGACTGGCTGCATCGCTATCCGGGCACGCTCGTCGTGATCTCGCACGACCGCGAATTCCTCGACGCCGTCTGCGGCGTGACGCTGCACCTGGAGAATCGCCAGGTGAAGCGCTACGGCGGCAACTACTCGCAATTCGAAGTGCTGCGCGCGCAGCAGCTCGAGCTGCAGCAAAGCGCCTACGAGAAGCAGCGGAAGACGATCGAACATCTGCAGAGCTTCATCGACCGCTTCAAGGCGAAGGCGACAAAGGCAAAGCAGGCGCAGAGCCGGATGAAGGCGCTTGAGAAGATGGAATTGATCGCGCCCGCGCACATCGCGTCGCCGCTCACGTTCGAGTTCCGCACGCCCAACTCCGCGCCGAACCCGATGCTCGTGATGGAGGACGTGCGCTGCGGCTATCGTGCGGACGACGGCGGCGAGATTCCGATCGTCGAGCGCGTCGCGCTGTCGATCCAGAATGGCCAGCGGATCGGCCTCCTCGGCGCGAACGGCCAGGGCAAGTCGACGCTCATCAAGACGCTTGCGAACACGCTCGTGCCGCTCGCGGGCGACGTGCGCACCGGAAAAGGCCTCACGATCGGTTATTTCGCGCAGCATCAGCTCGAGACGCTGCGCCCCGACGATTCGGCACTCGCGCATCTCGCGCGCCTCGCGCCCGACACGCGCGAGCAGGAACTGCGCGATTTCCTCGGCGGATTCAACTTCTCGGGCGACATGGCGACCGCGCCGATCGCGCCGTTCTCGGGCGGCGAGAAGGCGCGACTCGCGCTCGCGCTCATCATCTGGCAGAAGCCGAACCTGCTGCTCCTCGACGAACCGACCAACCACCTCGATCTCGAGACGCGCCACGCGCTCACGATGGCGCTCGCGCAATTCGAAGGCACGCTGATCCTCGTATCGCACGATCGCCACTTGCTGCGCGCGACGACCGACCAGTTCATGCTCGTCGCGAAGCACCGGCTGCAGCCGTTCGACGGCGATCTCGACGACTATCGCGACTGGCTGCTGCAGCACGCAGCCGAGCAGCGCGCGGCGGCAAAGGGCGATTCGGGCTCGGCGAGCGACGGCAACGGCGCGGCCGCGTTCAACCGCAAGGATCTGAAGCGCCAGGAAGCGGAAGCGCGCCAACGGCTGTCGCAACAAAAGAAGCCGCTGCAGACGCGCATCGCGAAGATCGAGAAGGAAATGGAGCGGCTTCACGCCGAAAAGGCGGAGCTCGATGCGTTCGTCGCCGATCCGGCGAGCTACGCCGCGCAACAGAAGGCGCAACTCACCGATGCGATCCGCAAGCTGGGCGACGTCAATAGCCGCATCGAAGCGCTCGAAGCCGACTGGCTCGGCGCGCAGGACGAACTGGAGAAAATCGGGTAGCGCGAGCGGTGCGCGGCGCGCCGATGTCGGCTCGCGCCGACGCCCCGTAGTCGGAAATCAGCGCCGCGGCAGCGTATCGCGCGGCATCTGCTCGTCGTCGATCATCAGATAGCGACGGCCTTCGAGCGGCCGGCGGATCATGGCGTAGACTTCCGCCTCGGTCACGTTGACGGCGGCGACGCGCCGGGCGATCCGCCCGTCTCCGCTGACCCATTCGACGATCCGGCAACCACCGCCCCACGGCGCGCCGATCGGCTCGGACACGCGGCAACCCCGCACGTTGTACGTGCGCTTTTGCGCACCTGAATAATGAGATCGTTTCAACACGCTTCCCTTTTCCGCATCATGCGGTAGACAACCTGGGCAAGCATAGAAAAAAACAGGCTGCAAAAGGGTTACATCAGCGTACCAAAACGTTACATGGTTTTACGCCCCCGATCGGCGCGCGAAAGGCGCGGGGCCGGAACCCGCCGGCTCGCCGCCGCGCTCATTCGAGCACGCGAATCTGATCGATCGCCTGCTCGATCCGCTCGACCGCATGCACGCGAAGCCCGTCAATCGGTTGTTTCGGCGCGTTCGCCTTCGGAATCAGCGCGGTCGTGAAGCCGAGCTTCGCCGCTTCGCGCAGGCGTTCCTGCCCGCGCGGCGACGGCCGGATCTCGCCCGCGAGCCCGACTTCGCCGAATACGATCAGGCCCTTTGGCAACGGTTTGTTACGCATCGACGAATGAATCGCGAGCAGCACCGCGAGGTCCGCGGCCGGCTCGGTAATCTTGACGCCGCCGACCGCGTTCAGGAACACGTCCTGATCGAAGCACGCGATCCCCGCGTGCCGGTGCAGCACGGCGAGCAGCATCGCGAGCCGGTTTTGCTCGAGGCCGACCGCGAGCCGGCGCGGATTCGGCACGTTTGCGGTGTCGACGAGCGCCTGCACCTCGACGAGGAGCGGCCGCGTGCCTTCCTGCGTGACGAGCACGCACGAACCCGGCACGACCTCCGTGTGCTGCGACAGGAACAGCGCGGACGGATTCGCGACGCCGCGCAGGCCGCGCTCCGTCATCGCGAACACGCCGAGCTCGTTGACCGCGCCGAAGCGGTTCTTGAACGCGCGCACGAGACGGAACGACGAATGCGTGTCGCCTTCGAAATACAGCACGGTGTCGACGATGTGCTCGAGCACGCGCGGACCCGCGAGGTTGCCCTCCTTCGTCACGTGCCCGACCATGATGATCGCGGTGCCCGATTGTTTCGCGATACGCGTCAATTGCGCCGCGCACTCGCGCACCTGCGCGACCGAGCCGGGCGCCGACGTCAGCGCTTCCGAATAGACCGTCTGGATCGAGTCGATGACCGCGACGTCGGGCCGCTCGGCGTCGATCGTCGCCTGGATCTTCTCGAGCTGGATTTCGGCAAGGAGCTTCAGATCGGCCGCGCTCGCGCCGCTGCCGTCGAGGAGCGCGAGCCGCTGCGCACGCAGTGCGATCTGCGCGCCCGATTCCTCGCCGCTGATATAAAGCGCCGGCCGCTCGCTCGCGATCTGCGCGAGCGACTGCAACAGCAGCGTCGACTTGCCGATCCCCGGATCGCCGCCGATCAGCACGACGCCGCCCGCGACGAGCCCGCCGCCCAGCACCCGGTCGAATTCGCCGATCCCGGTCGAAAAGCGCGGCACGTCGGCCGCCTCGATGTCCGCGAGCCGCTGCACCGGCGCCTGCTTCGCGAGCGACTGGAAGCGGTGCGCGGACGGCGAGCTCTCGGCCGACTCCACGAGGGTGTTCCATGCCTGGCAGGACGGGCATTGCCCCTGCCACTTCGGCGTCTGCCCGCCGCACTCGGTGCAGACGAATACCGTCTTTTGCTTCGCCACGCGCGCGCCCTTATTCAGCGCGCACCGGCACGCGCGGCGCGACCGCGCACATCAGCTCGTAGCCGACCGTCCCGCATTGCGCGGCGACGTCGTCGATGGGGAGCGACTCGCCCCACAGTTCGACGCGCAAGCCGACACCCGCCTGCGGCACGGGCGTGAGATCGACGGTGATCATGTCCATCGACACGCGGCCGACGATCCGCGTGCGCACGCCGTCGACGACGACGGGCGTGCCCTCGGGCGCGACTCGCGGATAGCCGTCCGCGTAGCCGCACGCGACGACGCCGATTCGCATCGTGTCCCGCGCGGCGAACACGGAGCCGTAACCGACCGTCTGCCCTTTCGCGAGCGTCTGCACGGCGATCAGCTCGGACGCGAGCGTCATCGTCGGCTTCAGGCCCTTGTCGGCGATGTCCGCCGAGCGCCCGGACGGCGACGCGCCGTACAGCATGATGCCGGGCCGCACCCAGTCGAAGTGCGTCGACGGGTGCCAGAGCACCGCGGCCGAGTTCGCGAGGCTGCGCGCGCCGGCGATCCCTTCCGCGCCGCGCTCGAACGTGGCCATCTGGTCGGCCACGCCGCGTTCGCTGTCGGCGTCCGAAAAATGGGTCATCAACGTGATCTGGCCGATGCCGGGGCATGCGCGCGCCCGCTCCCACGCCGCGCGGAACTTCTCCGCCGTGTAGCCGAGCCGGTTCATTCCGCTGTTCATCTTGAGCTGGACGTTGACGGGCTTCGACAGCCGCGCGGTTTCGAGCATCCGCATCTGCTCGTCGTTGTGCACCGCCGTCGTCAGGCTGTAGCGGTCGATCACGTCGATGTCGGTCGACCGGAAGAAGCCTTCGAGCAGCAGGATCGGCCCCGCCCAGCCGAGCTCGCGCAGCTTCACGGCCTCGTCGAGGTCGAGAAGGCCGAAGCCGTCGGTGCCGCGCAGCCCGGGAAAGACCCGCGCGAGGCCGTGCCCGTAAGCGTTCGCCTTGACGATCGCCCAGACCTTCGAGTGAGCGGCGTGGCGGCGCACAACGGTAAGATTGTTCGCGAGGGCTGCGGTATGGATCGTGGCGGAAATCGGGCGCGGCATAGGAAATTTCAGTAAAGACGCTTGCGAATCATCAGCTTATCGCGCCTTTTGGGCGCGATGCGAACAATGCGCGGAACGTTCGGGGAATGTTGCAAGTCCGAATTGACGTATTTTCATGATATAAAGCCGTGCGCACAACCCATTTCGAACGGAATAAGTCCGATTGCACGGCCCGCGCGGCCGAGCCGCCGCGAGGAAAGCATCGCTTCAGATGAAAAAAGGTTTTTACTCCATCATGGCCGCGCAGTTTTTCTCGTCGTTGGCCGACAGCGCTCTTCTCATCGCCGCAATCGCCCTGCTCAAAGATCTCCACGCGCCGAACTGGATGATACCGCTCCTGAAGCTGTTCTTCGTCCTGTCGTACGTGGTGCTCGCCGCCTTCGTCGGCGCATTCGCCGATTCCCGCCCGAAAGGGCACGTGATGTTCATCACCAATTCGATCAAGGTCGTCGGCTGCCTCATCATGCTGTTCGGCGCGCACCCGCTCGTCGCGTACGGGATCGTCGGCTTCGGCGCAGCCGCCTATTCGCCCGCGAAGTACGGCATTCTGACCGAGCTCCTGCCGCCCGAGCGGCTCGTCGCCGCGAACGGCTGGATCGAAGGCACGACGGTCGGCTCGATCATCCTCGGCACGGTGCTGGGCGGCGCGCTCATCAGCCCGAAGATCGCGTCGCACGTGATCGCGCACACGCCGCCTTCGATCAACACGCCCGCCGAAGCGGCGATGCTCGTCATCATGGCGATCTACGTCACGGCCGCGCTCTTCAATCTGCGCATCCCCGACACGGGCGCGCGCTATCCGAGGCAGCAGCACGGCCCACTCAAGCTCGTCACCGATTTCGCCGACTGTTTCATGGCGCTCTGGCGCGACAAGCTCGGCCAGATCTCGCTCGCCGTCACGACGCTCTTCTGGGGCGCGGGCGCGACGCTGCAGTTCATCGTCCTCAAGTGGGCGGAAGTGTCGCTCGGCATGTCGCTGTCCGAAGGCGCGATCCTGCAGGCGGTGGTCGCACTCGGCGTCGCCGCGGGCGCGATGATCGCGGCGAGCCGGATTCCGCTGCGCAAGTCGCTGACCGTGCTGCCGGTGGGCATCATCATGGGCATCGCGGTGATGCTGATGGCGTTCTACACGCGCGACCTGTTCCCCGCGCACTGGGCGCTGCACATCGGGCGCGTGCACATGCCCGTCTACCTGCTCGTCGCGTACGTGTTCCTGATGTTCGTCGGCGCGCTGTCGGGCTTCTTCGTCGTGCCGATGAACGCGCTCCTCCAGCATCGCGGCCACGTGCTGCTGTCGGCCGGACATTCGATCGCGGTGCAGAACTTCAACGAAAACCTATCCGTGCTCGTGATGCTCTGCCTGTACGCGGCGCTCGTGTGGCTCGACGTGCCGGTCGGCGTCGTGATCGTGCTGTTCGGCACGTTCGTCTGCCTGACGATGTGGCTCGTGATGCGGCTGCACATCGCGAATCAGCGCCGCTTCGATTCGGTCGCCCTCATCGGCGAATCGAAACACTGATGCGCGGCGCGGGCGCGCATTCGCCGCGCCGCCCGCGCCTTCCGCCCGCGTTTTTCATCGACGCATCCCGCCCATGACCCGACCGATTCCCAACGCGCTCACGATCGCCGGCTCCGACTCCGGCGGCGGCGCAGGCATCCAGGCCGACCTGAAGACCTTTTCCGCGCTCGGCGCGTACGGCGCGAGCGTGATCACCGCGCTCACCGCGCAGAACACGCGCGGCGTGACGGGCGTGCATGCGCCCGACGCAGGCTTCGTCTCCGCGCAGCTCGACGCCGTGTTCGACGACATTCGCATCGACGCGGTGAAGATCGGCATGCTCGCGAACGCGTCGATCGTGCGCGCGGTCGCGGCGGCGCTCGCGCGCTACGCGCCGCACCACGTCGTGCTCGACACGGTGATGATCTCGAAGAGCTCGCACGCGCTCCTCGCGCCCGACGCGGTCGACGCGCTGCGCAACGCATTGCTGCCGCTCGCCGATCTCGTCACGCCGAATCTGCCGGAAGCCGCCGAGTTGCTCGGCGTCGCGATCGCGACGACCGAGGACGAAATGGTGCGTCAGGGCGAGGCGCTCGTCGCGCGCGGCGCGAAGGCGGTGCTGATGAAGGGCGGTCATCTCGGCGCCGAGCACGAGAGCCCGGACTGGCTGATTCACACGGGCGGCGCGCAGCGCTTCCCGGGCACGCGGCTGCCGGTCGCGAACACGCACGGCACGGGGTGCACGCTGTCGTCGGCGATCGCCGCGCTGCTGCCGCAGCGGCCGACGCTCGCGGATGCGATCGCTGACGCAAAAATCTATCTGACGGGCGCGATCGGCGCGAGCGGGCAGCTCGACGTCGGGCATGGCGTCGGGCCGGTCCATCATTTCTATCGGTGGTGGTGAGCGGGCCGAGATCGGTGCGGGCGGCGCGGGAGACTCAGGCGGCGCGGCTTTCGCATCGTCCGGTCGTCGGTTCTCGCCGATCGCGCGCTTGCCTCTCGCCTCTCACGCGCCGCACTGTGCAGACGCGATAACGCGCGTGTCGCGCTCGGCGCTCGGCGCTCGAGCATCATGCCCGGATCGATCGCTTCGCGCGCCGATGCGACGTATTGCGCGCGCTGTGCGTCGCGGCGCACGAGCGACTCGTCGAGCGCGGCCTCGACGCGCATAAACAGGCGAACGAGCGTCGGGCGTCAAGCGCTCGATAACGAGCGCAAGCGATGCGCGCAACCGGATTCCGCATGAAGCGCTCCCACGGCCCGAAACCCGCCCCACCCGAACCGCGCATCAACGCGCAGCAAACGCCGCCGCACGTTCCGGCCAATCGTCGGGCACGATGAAGCCGCGCGCAGTTTCGCGCCACACCGCGTCGTCGTCGCGCGCGAGCGCCGCGACGAGCGACGGCCCCGGCTGCCCGGCGACCTGCGCGAGAACCGCATCCGCCGCGAGCAGCGCGCCAGGGCCCTGCGTCGCCGCCGCATCGTCGATCGCGCGCGGCGCGAGCCACGCGAGACGCGGCAGCACCGCCCACGCGGCGTCGCCCCCCCGCTGCGCGCCGGCGAACGCCGGCCACGCGTCACGCGTGACCCAGAAGCCGCGCGGATGATCGGCGTCGACTTCGGGCGGATCGGCGATCGCGCCGTTTGCCTTCGCGTCGCCCACGCGATGGAACAGCCACCCTTTCACGAGCATCTGCGCGCGCCACGGCCCCGCGTGACCGAGCGACGCGAACTCGTCGCGCCGCGTCAGCAGCAGTTGATGATCGACGAGCCGCGCGCGCTTCAGATCGAAGCGGTCGGCAAGATTCGGTCCGACGAAGTCGGCGAGCGACGCGGCGCCCGACGTCGCGACGCACAGATAGCATTTGACCGCGAGCTCCCAATGCAGGCGCTCGCCGCGCGCGGTCTCGATCAGGAAATCGCACTCGCCGAGCGTGCGGCCGTTGACGCGCAGCGGCAGATTCGCGGCGACGAGGCGCAGCGATGGCGCATGGCCGACGAAATAGCCGAGCAGGCATTCGGCGTAGCGGCCGAGTCGCACCGGCCGCACCTGCGCGAGCGCGTCGTGCAGCGGCGCGGGCTGCGCGTCGAGCGCGACGAGCCACGCCGCCGTCCGCGCCGCATCGGCGCCGCTCGCCCAAGGCTGCGCAAGCGGCGCGCCCGCCGACGGCGCAAGCAGGCTCGCGCTCGACAGCAGCCATGCGAGGTCACGCACGGCCGCGTCGCGCAATGCGCTCAGCGGCACGGGCAACGCCGCGGCATTCATTGCGGGTCGGCGGCGGGCGCGGCGTTCCGGTAGGTATCGTTCGCGAGGCACAGATCGGACCAGGCCTTCGCCTTGTCCTGCAGGCTGCGCAGCAGATACGCCGGATGGTATGTGACGATCACGGGCACGCCTTCGTACTGATGCACGCGTCCGCGCATCGACGCGATGCTCGCGTCGGTCTTGAGCAGCGTCTGCGCGGCGAAGCGGCCGAGCGCGACGATCAGCTTCGGCTTCACGAGCGCGACCTGGCGCTGCAGATACGGCTCGCAGCGCGCGACTTCATCCGGCTCCGGATTGCGGTTGCCGGGCGGGCGGCACTTGATCACGTTCGCGATGTAGACGTCCTCGCCGCGCTTGAGCGCGAGCGCGCGCAGCATGTTGTCGAGCAGCTTGCCCGCCTGGCCGACGAACGGCTCGCCCTGCCTGTCCTCGTTCTCGCCCGGCGCCTCGCCGACCAGCATCCAGTCGGCGTTTTCGTCGCCGACGCCGAACACCGTGTTCGTGCGCTTCTCGCAGAGGCGGCAGCGCTGGCAGTCGGCGACTCTCGCGCGCAGTTCGTCCCAGCCGAGCTCGGCGACGGACGGCGCGGACGCGGCCGCGGGCTTCGCGGCGACGTCCGGCAGCGCGAGCTCGAACACCGGCTCGAGATCGAACCACGACGCGTCTTCGTCGGGTTCCGCCGCGCCCGGGCCGTCGGCCCGCGCGGACGGCGCGTGTGCCGATGCGGCGCTCGCGTTCGCCGCGGCGCGCGGCGCGCCGGCGTCTTGCGCAAAGCCGGCGGAATCGGGCGAGCCGCCGCGCGGCGGCACGCGCCGTGCGGCGGGCGCGGCCGGCTGCTCAGCCGGCGTCGCACGCTCGGCCATCGAATTTTGTGCGCCCTGCCCGGACGACGCAGCCATCGCCCGCGCATTGGCCGCGACCTCTTGCATGTGCGCATCGGCCGCTGGCGGCGCACTTGCCGCGCGACCGCCAACCGACGACGCCGGCTCGGCCGCATCCGATGCGCGCGCCGCGGCACGCGTCGGCTCGGCAGCCGGCGCCGCCGCGGCACCTGCGACGCCGCTGGCCTTCTCACGCGGCGCGCTTTCGCACGCCGTGCCGTGCGCGGCGTCGGACACCGCTTGCGTAGCCGCTGCCGCACCGTGCCCCGCCGTCATCGCGTCCTGCTGCACGCCCTCGACGCCCGCAACCCCGCGCCGCACCCATGCGGGCGCGAGCCCCAGCTCTTCGAGCGCCACTTCAACCAACGCCATGCACGCCTCCTTCCTTCGTCAATGCGAGACGCATCACGATTGCGTCCTCCCGGCTCCGATGCTTGGCCGGATAGTAATTCCTGCGCCGCCCGATCGACACGAAGCCGAAGCGCTCGTACAGATGAATCGCACGCGGATTCGACGGCCGCACTTCGAGCAGCACGCCGTCGAGCCGCTCGGCGCGCGCGATCCGCACCGCCTCGCGCAGCAGCGCGAGGCCGACGCCCGAGCACTGCGCGGCGGGCGCGACGCACAAATTCAGCAGATGCATCTCGTCGACCACCGGCATCAACACGCAGTAGCCGACGAGCACGCCCGTCACGTGGCGCATGCAGACGCCGAAGTAGCCGTTGCGCAGCGAGTCCTCGAAGTTGCCGCGAGACCACGGGAATTCGTACGCGGCGCGCTCGATCTCGACGACTTCGTCGAGATCGGCGTCCGTCATCGGCGTCAGACAACGATCGGTCATCAGCACGCCGCTCATCGGCTGCCTCCGTCCGCGCGCGCGGCGAGCCGCTCGGCAGTGGTCTGCGCAACCTTGTCGCGCACGTATTCGGGCGCCGCGCGATCGGCCGGCACGACGCGGCCCGCGCGATAGGCGCGCAGCGCGACGTGCGCGATCGGCAGCGCATGCGGGAGCGCGTCAGGATCGATCGCCTGCGCGCGCGCGCAGGCGGGCAGGCGATCGCCGAACGCGTGCGCCGCATTGCCGGCAAGCACGAACGGCGCGTCAGGCACCCGCACGTCGGCGGGCGCGGCGAGCGACGCCGGCGCGATCTCGCGCCATTCGCCCGCCGCCTCGTCCCACGCATAGTCGGCCCAATAGACCTCGTCCATCCGCGCATCGAGCGCGGCGAGCACGCGCGTCACGCGGCCCGCCGCGCCGCCCGCGTTGAGCCGTGCCGCCTCCGCGCACGCGACGAGCGTGCCGACCGGCACGACGGGCAGCGCGCGCCCGAACGCGAGCCCTTGCACGACGCCCGTCGCGGTGCGCAGCCCGGTAAACGAGCCCGGTCCCGCGCCGAACGCGATCGCGTCGCAGTCGTCGAACGCGCGTCGCGCTTCGTCGAGCACCTCGCGCACGGCGGGCAGCACGCGCGTGCTCGACACGGCGCCCGTCCGCTCGTGGCGGACCCAGGTTCGGATGGAAGGAGCGTCGTCGGCCGCGGCGGCCGCGACGAGCAGCGCGACCGAGCAGAACTCGGTCGACGTGTCGATGGCGAGGAGCACTGTTTGCGTCATGGCCGACATTGTAATGCGACGCCCAGCCCGCACGGACGATCCGGTCCGATTCGGGCGCGCTTTCGTGCGCGGATCGGTTTGGAAGGAACGCTCGACCCGCCGCCCGCCCGCGCTTGCTAAGATCGTCGGCCTGGAAAAGCCAGCCTGGAAACCTTACGGAGACACCCATGAGCGACATCACCGCCCAATTCGAGCAAGCGCAGATCGACGTGAAGCAGTTGACCGAGCGCCCCGGCAACCTGACGCTGCTGCGCCTCTACGCGCTCTTCAAGCAGGCGACCGACGGCGACGTGCACGGCGACAAGCCGGGCTTCACCGATATCGTCGGCAAGTACAAGTACGACGCATGGGACGCGCTGAAGGGCACGGCGAAGGACGATGCGAAGAAGCAATACGTCGAGCTCGTCGAATCGCTGAAAAACGGCACCGCGTCCTGACGCGGCGCACGCAGCGCGGCCGATTCGCGCCGGCCGCGCACGACTGTCGGACGCAGTGCGCGTCGCCCGCAACGGGCGAAATCGATGCTGGCGCAGCGCAGCAAAAAAATGTACAATGCGCGCTGCGCGTCGCGACGGGCGGCCTTTCCGGTCCATGCCGGCAGTCCTCTTCGCCAGCGTTCCATAGCGTTTCGCTCCAATCCAGTTTAGAACCTGTCCCTTCCTGCGTAGCCCCTTGCGGGCTGTCAAGTCTCAGGCTGGCGGCATGTGCACCGAATGCACGCCGCACCCAAAACAGCTTCTAACGAAATTGTTGTCCGCACGTCCACGACATGCGGACAATCGCCACGTTTCCCGAATTGCTCGATGAATCCGTCGACTTGGGTATGCGCGATTGGCGCGGCGTTCATCCCACTGTGTTTCAAGGATTGACATGACTTCGAGCAATTCCCTCAGCCCGCTCACCGCGATCGCCGACCAGGCGCTCGGCCTCGACGCCGCCGCACCGCAGCCTGCCGAAGACGACCGCCGCGAGCCCGCGTCGGACGAACCGACGTTCGCGTCGCTCGGCCTGTCGCCTGAGATCGTCTCGGCGCTGCAAGCGGCCGGCTACGCGAAGCCGACGCCCGTCCAGCAACGCGCAATTCCGGCCGGCATCGCAGGCCGCGACCTTCTCGTGTCGAGCCCGACGGGCTCGGGCAAGACGGCTGCGTTCATGCTGCCCGCGATCGAGCGTTTCGCGCAGCTTCAAAAGACGCAGGCGCGGCCGCCGCGCGAACCGCAGCAAGGCGAGCGCCGCGGCCGCCGTCCGCAACCCGTCGCGCGCCCCGGCCTCCTCGTCCTCACGCCGACGCGCGAACTCGCGATGCAGGTGACGACGGCCGCCTCGACGTACGGCAAGCACCTCAAGCGCCTGCGCACGGTCAGCATCCTCGGCGGCGTCGCGTACGGCCAGCAACTGATGCTGCTCGCGAAGAACCCCGAGATCCTCGTCGCGACACCGGGGCGCCTGCTCGACCACCTCGAGCGCGGCCGCATCGATTTGTCCGAACTGAAGATGCTCGTCCTCGACGAAGCCGACCGCATGCTCGACATGGGCTTCATCGACGACATCGAAACGATCGTCGCCGCGACGCCCGCGACGCGCCAGACGATGCTGTTCTCGGCGACGCTCGACGGCAAGATCGGCTCGCTGACGAGCCGTCTGCTGAAGGACCCGGAGCGCATTGAAATCACCCAGCGCCTCGAGTCGCGCACGAACATCGCGCAAACCGTGCACTACGTCGACGACCGCGATCACAAGGATCGCCTGCTCGACCACCTGCTGCGCGACACCGCGCTCGACCAGGCGATCATCTTCACGGCGACCAAGATCGATGCCGACCAGCTCGCCGGCCGCCTCGCGGATGCGGGCTTCGAATCGGCCGCGCTGCACGGCGACCTGCCGCAAGGCGCGCGCAACCGCACGATCCGTGCGCTGCGCGAGCGCCGCGTGCGCGTGCTCGTCGCGACCGACGTCGCCGCGCGCGGCATCGACATCCCCGGCATCACGCACGTGTTCAATTACGACCTGCCGAAGTTCGCCGAGGACTACGTGCACCGGATCGGCCGCACGGGCCGCGCGGGCCGCTCGGGCACCGCTGTGAGCCTCGTCCATCACGCCGAGCAAGGCGCGCTCAAGCGGATCGAGCGCTTCGTGCGCGCACCGCTGCCGGTGAACGTCATCGAAGGCTTCGAGCCGCGCAAGGCGCCGCCGCGCAATGATCGCGGCAACGGAAACGGCCGCGGCCGTCCGGGCGGTAACGGTAACGGCGGCCGCCGGTTCGGCGGCAAGCCGGGCAGCGGCAACGGCGGCGGTCGCTCGGGCGGCTGGAGCGGCAAGCCGAGCGGCGGCAGCCGCGAAGGCTACGGCGCGCGCCGCAGTGACGGCCAGCGCGGCGGCCCGCGACGCGGCAATTCGGCAGCGTAAGCGGCTGCCCGGAGGCATGCCCGCGACGCGGGCATTGCCCCCTTCCCCTTATCGAGAACCGGCGCATCTGCGCCGGTTTTTGTTTGCGCCCGAGATTTCACGATGTGAAAAAATCTTTTGCGTCGTAAAAAATCATGTTGCGTGGCACAACCGAGGCCGTTGCAGCATAGAAAACCGCGTTCCATAATAAGAAATTAAAAGCGCAAGCATTTGATTTTTATAGGATATATTTTTTACATTTTCGTGAAAAAGCCCCTGTTTCGACGCAGTCGATTTGCCTAGACTCTTATACAAGACTTCACGAACCGAATCGCCGAATCCGAACCGTGCCGTGCGTTTCGTGAAGTCAAAGATTTCATCTCTTCAGGCAACGACCACTCAAGGAGTACGCATCATGTCGCGTCAACAACAGGCTCAGGAACTGCAAAAGCAATGGGAAACCGATCCGCGCTGGAACGGCATCAAGCGCGCGTACACGGCTGAAGACGTCGTGCGCCTGCGCGGCTCGATCCAGATCGAGCACACGCTCGCGAAGCGCGGCGCGGAAAAGCTGTGGAACCTCGTGAACAACGAGCCGTTCGTCAACGCACTTGGCGCGCTGACGGGCAACCAGGCGATGCAGCAAGTGAAGGCCGGCCTCAAGGCGATCTACCTGTCGGGCTGGCAAGTCGCGGGCGACGCGAACGTCGCGGGCGAAATGTACCCGGACCAGTCGCTGTACCCTGCGAACTCGGTGCCGCTCGTCGTCAAGCGCATCAACAACACGCTGACGCGCGCCGACCAGATCCAGTGGTCGGAAGGCAAGAACGAAGGCGACGAAGGCTACGTCGACTTCTTCGCGCCGATCGTCGCTGACGCGGAAGCCGGCTTCGGCGGCGTGCTGAACGCGTTCGAGCTGATGAAGGCGATGATCGAAGCGGGCGCATCGGGCGTTCACTTCGAAGACCAGCTCGCGTCGGTGAAGAAGTGCGGCCACATGGGCGGCAAGGTGCTCGTGCCGACGCGCGAAGCGGTCGCGAAGCTCTCGGCCGCGCGTCTCGCGGCAGACGTGATGGGCACGCCGACCGTGCTGGTCGCCCGCACCGACGCGGAAGCAGCCGACCTGATCACGTCCGACGTCGACGACAACGACAAGCCGTTCCTGACGGGCGAGCGCACGGTCGAAGGCTTCTTCCGCACGAAGCCGGGCCTCGAGCAGGCGATCTCGCGCGGTCTTGCATACGCGCCGTACGCCGACCTGATCTGGTGCGAAACGGGCAAGCCGGATCTCGAATACGCGAAGAAGTTCGCGGAAGCGATCCACAAGCAGTTCCCGGGCAAGCTGCTGTCGTACAACTGCTCGCCGTCGTTCAACTGGAAGAAGAACCTCGACGACGCGACGATCGCGAAGTTCCAGAAGGAACTCGGCGCGATGGGCTACAAGTTCCAGTTCATCACGCTGGCCGGCTTCCACGCGCTCAACTACTCGATGTTCAACCTCGCGCACGGCTATGCCCGCACGCAGATGAGCGCGTTCGTCGAGTTGCAGCAAGCCGAGTTCGCGGCGGCCGACAAGGGCTTCACCGCAGTCAAGCATCAGCGCGAAGTCGGTACGGGCTACTTCGACGCAGTGACGCAGACGGTCGAGCGCGAAGCGTCGACGACCGCGCTGCACGGTTCGACCGAAGACGAACAGTTCTTCGACGGCCAGAAAGTCGCCTGACCTCCGACGGGCGCAGGCGCGCCGCGCGCGGCCACGAGCCGCCGCGGCGCGTATCCAGCAAGACCAAGACCATATCAGGGAGAATTCACCCGTCGCGCGCATGGTTGCGCCATGCCTGCCCCAGGGTGCACGGCGTCTCGCGACGCCGCTGACATTGAAGCGCGCCGGTCCCTGCCCGGCGCGCCTATTTTTTCTCGCGTACGCATCGCAGCCGTTCGTCCGGCCGCGCGCGGCACGCTATCGATAGACGATCACGGGAATCTTCGTATGGGTCAGCACGCGCTGCGTCTCGCTGCCGATCAACAGGCTGCCGAGCCCGCGCCTGCCATGCGACGCCATGAAGATCACATCGCAGCCGCCCCGCTCGGCGGCCTCGATGATGCCGAGATACGGCGAAGGATGCACGCTCGTGGACGACTCGCATGCGACGCCCGCGCGCCGCGCGGCCGCCTCGACCTCGGCCAGATGCGCGCGCGCCTCGCGCTCGCTGCGCTCGCGAAAATCGGCGGGCGGCTCGATCACGACTTCGGAAAACGGCGAGTACGGATATTGCGGCAGGCACGCGTAGGCCGTCACGCGCGCGCCGACCGCCTGCGCGAGATCGATCGCGCCGTCGATCGCTTTCTTCGACAGCTCGGACCCGTCAGTCGGAACCAGGATGTGCTTGAACATGGCGACCTCCGTCGGCAACTGCGGCGCGTCCGGACGCGGGCGTACCCGCGACGGGCGGCCGATGCCGGGCTGCCCGCGCGGACGCTGTGTGATTCGATTGTAGTGCGCGAAATCGCGCCGCCGCACGCGCTAGAGGGTTCGCCCTCATATCGGAAACGCGCGCCATCGCACGCGGGCGCCATGCCTGCCGATGCGGCGCGCGCGGCCGCCTTCGCTGCGACGGCGTCAGCCCCAGTAGCCGGGCCGCTCGTACGTGTGCTTCAGGAAATCGAGAAAGAGCCGGACCCTGAGCGGCAAATGCCGGCGCTGCGGGAACACCGCGTGAATGCCGACCGGCGGCGCGGCGAATGCGTCGAGCACGCTGACGAGCCGGCTCGCCGCGATGTCGGCGCCGACCTCCCACCACGAGCGCCACGCGAGCCCGTGCCCGTCGAGGCACCATTCGTGCAGCACCGCGCCGTCCGAGCATTCCATCGTGCCCGACACGCGGATCGACACGACCTTGCCGTCGTCGACGAACGCCCAGCCGCGCTGCTGATTCGCGTTCGCCGCGAGGGCAAGGCAATTGTGGCGCGAGAGATCGGCGAGCGTCTCGGGCGTGCCCGCGCGCGCGAGATAGGCGGGCGACGCGACGCACACGCGCCGGTTCTCGCCGAGCTTGAGCGACACGAGCGACGAGTCGGGCAGTTCGCCCAGACGCACCGCGCAGTCGAAGCCCTCGTTGACGAGATCGACCATCCGGTCGGACAGATCGAGCGTGACCGACACGTCCGGGTGCGCGTCGGTAAACGCCGGCACGAGCGGCGCGACGTGGCGCCGGCCGAAACCCGCCGGCGCCGACACGCGCAAGTGCCCGCTCGCCTTCACGCCGCCCGCCGACACGCTCGCCTCGGCGTTCTGCATGTCGTTGATGATCCGCTGGCAATCCTCGAGGAACGCCGAGCCTTCGAACGTCAGCGTGAGCTTTCGGGTCGTGCGCACGAGAAGCTTCACGCCGAGCCGCTCTTCGAGCGCGTCGAGCCGGCGGCCGATGATCGCGGGCGCGACCCCTTCGGCATGGGCGGCCGCCGAAAGGCTGCCTTTTGCGGCGACCGCGGCGAACGTTTCGATTTGTTTGAAGCGATCCATCCCATGTGCGGGCGGCACGAGCCGCCTGCCCCGTTGAACATGAAAGCGCTCCAGATTAGATATCAAAAAGTAAAAGATCAAGTGATGATTACTGTATTTTTTAGTTCAAGTGATCACTAATAGAATCGATTTCGACCTCTGACCATGGAGCGCGACGTCATGCCCGGCATCCCGCCCGCCTTCCCGAAGGCGATCCTCTTCGACGCGTACGGCACGCTGTTCGACGTGCACGCGGTCGTTGCCGCGGCCGAGCAGATGTTTCCCGGCCGAGGCGAGTCGCTGTCGCAGCTCTGGCGGCGCAAGCAGATCGAATACTCGCAGTTGCGCACGCTCGCCGATCCGGCGGGCGCGCGCTATCGGCCGTTCTGGGAGGTGACGCTCGACGCGCTGCGCTTCGCCGCGCGCGCGCTCGGCCTCGCGCTGCCCGCCGCCGCCGAGAAGCGGCTGATGGACGAATACGCTTGCCTGTCGACCTACCCCGACACGGTGCCGACGCTGCGCACGCTGCGCGCGCGCAAGACGCCGCCGAAGCTCGCGATCCTGTCGAACGGCAATCCGCAGATGCTCGACATCGCGGTCAAGAGCGCCGGGATGAACGGCCTCTTCGATCGCGTGCTGTCCGTCGACGCGGTCCGCGCGTACAAGCCGTCGCCCGCCGCATACGCGCTCGGCGCGGCGGCGTTCGACGCGGCGCCCGCCGACATCGCGTTCGTGTCGTCGAACGGCTGGGACGTCGCGGGCGCCGGCTGGTTCGGCTACCGGACATTCTGGCTGAACCGCACGGGCGCACCGTTCGAGGAACTCGGCGCGCCGCCTGCGGGCACGGGCGCCGGCATGGCCGACCTGCTCGCATTTCTCGATTCGCCGCCCGCCGCGAAGCCTGCCGGCCGCGCGCGCCCGGCTCCGGGCGCCTGACGCGGCGCGCCGCCCGTTTTCACCGTAACTGCACCACTGACGTAACTGACCGACCAAGGAGAAACTGATGACCACGACGCTGAAGCTGCCGCAAGGCATGGCGATCACGGGCGAGATCAAGCCCGGTTACGAAGCGATTCTCACGCCCGAGGCGCTCGAACTCGTCGCGAAGCTGCATCGCCAGTTCGAGCCGCGCCGTCGCGAACTGCTGGCCGCGCGTGTCGAGCGCACGAAGCGCCTCGACGCCGGCGAGCGCCCCGATTTCCTCGCCGAGACGAAATTGATCCGCGAAGGCGACTGGAAGGTCGCGCCGCTGCCCGCCGACCTGCAATGCCGCCGTGTCGAGATCACGGGCCCGGTCGAGCGCAAGATGATCATCAACGCGCTGAACTCGGGCGCGGATTCGTACATGACGGACTTCGAGGATTCGAACGCGCCGAGCTGGACGAACCAGATCGATGGCCAGATCAACCTGCGCGACGCGGTGCGCCGCACGATCTCGCTCGAGCAGAACGGCAAGTCGTACAGGCTCAACGACAAGATCGCGACGCTGATCGTGCGTCCGCGCGGCTGGCACCTCGACGAGAAGCACGTGACGGTCGACGGCGATCGCGTGTCGGGCGGCGTCTTCGACCTCGCCCTCTTCCTGCTCCACAACGCGAAGGAACAGCTCGCGCGCGGCTCGGGCCCGTACTTCTATCTGCCGAAGATGGAAAGCCACCTCGAGGCGCGCCTCTGGAACGACATTTTCGTCGCCGCGCAGGAAGCGGTCGGCATCCCGCGCGGCACGATCCGCGCGACCGTGCTGATCGAGACGATCCTCGCCGCGTTCGAGATGGACGAGATCCTCTACGAGCTGCGCGAGCACAGCTCGGGCCTGAACGCCGGCCGTTGGGACTACATCTTCTCGGCGATCAAGAAGTTCAAGAACGACCGTGAGTTCTGCCTCGCCGATCGCTCGAAGATCACGATGACGGTGCCGTTCATGCGCGCGTACGCGCTCTTGCTGCTGAAGACCTGCCACAAGCGCAACGCGCCCGCGATCGGCGGGATGAGCGCGCTGATCCCGATCAAGAACGATCCGGAAGCGAACGACAAGGCGATGGCGGGCGTGCGCGCGGACAAGGCGCGCGACGCCGGCGACGGCTACGACGGCGGCTGGGTCGCGCATCCGGGCCTCGTGTCGCTCGCGATGGAAGAGTTCGTCAAGGTGCTCGGCGACAAGCCGAACCAGATCGCCAAGCAGCGCGACGACGTGCAGATCGAAGGCGCGAACCTGCTCGACTTCCAGCCGGAAGCGCCGATCACCGAAGCGGGCCTGCGCAACAACATCAACGTCGGTATCCACTACCTCGGCTCGTGGCTCGCGGGCAACGGCTGCGTGCCGATCCACAACCTGATGGAAGACGCGGCGACGGCCGAGATCTCGCGCTCGCAGGTCTGGCAGTGGATCCGCTCGCCGAAGGGCGTGCTGGACGACGGCCGCAAGGTCACGGCCGAGCTCGTGCGCGAATACGCGAAGGTCGAGCTCGATAACGTGAAGAAAGTGGTCGCCGGCGACACGGCGCCTTACGACCGCGCCGCGGTGATCTTCGAGCAGATGTCGACGTCGGAGAACTTCACCGAGTTCCTGACGCTGCCGCTCTACGAAGAGATCTGAGCGGACGGAGGCGGCGCGCGGCGCGCGCAGGCGCGATGCGCCGCCGCTGCCTTCGCGCATCGATCGCCCCCTCCGGCGGCTGCGCTTGCGGGCCGCTAAAGCCGTAAAAGCAAGAGGCGCCATCAGCGCGTAATGCCGTTCAGTTAAGATCAAAAAGGCCGCTCCGATTAATACCGGAGCGGCCTTTTTCCTAGGTTCTGCAAGGCTAGGCCACTGCGAACCACGCTCAACTGAACGGCATTAGCCCTCGAAGCGCCATTTGTCGTGGGTCGTTAGCATAAAGCGCCTTGCCGCCGGGGCATTCGCTCGGCGTTTCGGCATCGCCAGGCATCACGCATTGGCGCTCGCCGTTCGTCTTTCCTCTTTCGAGACCGGCCGTCGACCGTCGAGCATGGGCAACCGGCTTTCGCACGCCACGCCGCTCGCACGCGACCGCACCAATCGCGCATCGCACGCGCCCCGCCCGCCGCATCACGCGACACGCGCGCGGCGATGCTGTACCCAGTCGCCCGACTCGATCCGCGGCTTGTCCGCGACCGAATGCGCGGCGACCGGATAGTACAGGCACTCGTACCGGCGCCCGCCGAGCTCGACCGACGCCTGCTGCTGCACGAACAGGCCCTCGACGCCCGGATAGACCTCCTCGATCTCGTCAAGCACCGACACGAGCGCTTCGTCGATCGCATAGATGTCGCCCCAGACGAGATCGCGGCCACTCTCGGCGACCATCCCCGGATAGTTGCCGAAGTCGTACAGCCGCCCCGACACCGCCACGGCGCCGCGCGGCCGATATCGTTGATCTCGCCCGCCCTCAGGGTCCCGTAGCAGAATACGTAGCGCATCGCATTTCCTTCCTTGTTTCAGTCGCGCCGTCGAACCGGCACGCCGCCGCGTTACTCGAGCAGCGCGCCGTCGCTGACGAGGACGCCGTCGGCGTCCGCGTAGATCCAGTCGCCCGGCACGATGCGCGTGCCGCGCAAGTCGACGGGCACATCGCTCACCCCGCCGCCGCGCTTGTCGCTCTTGCGCGGATGCGCGGCGAGCGCGAGCACGCCGACCCGGCACTCGGCGAGTTCATCCGAGTCGCGCACGCAGCCGTTTACGACGATGCCGGCCCATCCGTTCTTTTCGGCGAGCGCGCCGAGGTTGCCGCCGACGAGCGCGCAGCGCAGGCTGCCGCCGCCGTCGACGACGAGCACGCGCCCCGCGCCGTCCTGCTCGAGCGCCGCGCGCACGAGCGTGTTGTCCTCGAACAGCTTGAGCGTCGCGGCGGGCCCCGCGAAGCGCCGCACGCCGCCGAACACGCGCAACGCGGGCTCGAGCACGCGCAGCGTGCCGGCCGCGAGGCGGCCCTCGTTCGCGTCGCAAAGATCGGTGGTGGCGAACATCATGTCGAAGTCTCCTGGAGGGTTCGTGTGGTGTCGATCCGGCATTATCGGCGAAGAAAAATCCCGCTGCGGCGGATAGAAGGCTCGCCCTACAATAGCCGGACGCACCGCCCGCCCCCCGTCTTCGATCATCAATGAGCTCGTCCGTTCCCCTTTTTGCGCAGCCGCCCGCCGCCACGATCGACGTCCCGTCCGAATTCGCGCCGACGCCCTCGCATCCGATGCGCGTGCGCGCCCGCTCGATCGCGGCCGGCATGCGCGTGCCGCAGCACTCGCATGCATGGGCGCAACTCGCATACGCGTCGCGCGGCGTGCTGCGGCTCGCGACGGCCGGCTCGTCGTGGATGGTGCCGCCATCGCGCGCGATCTGGGTGCCGCCGCGGATTCCACATGAAGTCGTGATCGTCGAGGACGCCTATCTGCGCACGCTGTACGTCGACGAATCGGCGGTGCCGGACGGGCTCGACGCGTGCCGGGTCGTCGAGGTGTCGGGGCTGTTGCGCGAGCTGGTCGTCGCGCTCGAGGCGCGCCCGCTCAATCGTGTGCGCGAGCGACTCCTCGCCGCGCTCGTGCTCGACGAGCTCACGCGCGCCGAGCCATTGCCTCTCGCGGTGCCGATGCCGACCGAAAAGCGGCTGCGCGCGCTATGCGAAGCGGTGCTCGCGCATCCGGCGCAAGGCGAGTCGCTCGAGCACTGGGCGGCTGGCGTCGGCGCGAGCACCCGGACGATCGCGCGGCTTTTCAAGCAGGAGCTCGGCGTGAGTTTTTCGCAATGGCGTCAGCAGGCCCTTCTCGCGCGCGCAATTCCGCTCCTGAATCAGGGGCGGCCGCTGTCGCACATCGCTCGCGAGCTCGGCTATCAGAGCCAGAGCGCCTTCTCCGCGATGTTCCGGCGCGCATTCGGCGCGAGTCCGCGTGCGTTCATTCAGCGCGGCGACAGGCATGCGGTGACGGAAATCGCATCGGCCGACGACGGGGACGCCGGACCGCTGCTGTAAGGCAGCCGACGTTCGATTCGGCCGTCGGGACGTCGCGCGCGAATCCGGCTGCGGGCAATGCGATTGAAGAGAAGAGAAGCGACGCGATTGATCGCCCCCATTCTCCGGCTGCGGCCGACGCGACCAATCAAACGCGGCGCAATTGATCGAACCGGTTCGCTCGGCAAGCCGCGACGGGTTCGCGCGCTCGTTCGGACTGCGAGGCGTTTCGATGCTTCGCACGGCGCGACGTCGGAACCTCCATCGACTGCGCGTCGGCGAACCCATTGCGCGCATCGCGCTCGATCGCGCGCAAACAAACCGGCCGGCCGCCTCGCTTCGCCTGCTTCATCGGCATTGCTCCGGCGCCCGCCGCGGTCCTGCCGCACACAAGACATCACGACGACACGAGTCGCACCATATGCCGGATCGAGCCGAACTGCGCGAGACGCGGCCCTGCGAGCCGGTATCCCATCCGCAGATAGAGCCGCGCGGCCGGATTGTCGACGAACACGCGCAGTTGCGTCTCTCGCAATCCGCGCGCCTTCGCGACGCGGTGCGACGTCTCGAGCAGATACGTGCCCGCGCCGCGCTGCCGGTATTCCGGCGCGATCTGCACGTCGCGAATGTGCAGCGAATCGCCCTCTTCGGTCATCCTCAATAGGCCGATCGGCGTACCGTCGAGTTCGAGGATGAAGTTCTCGGAGTCGCGCCAGCTCGCGAAAAAGAGATCCGCGCGCCACTTGAGACCATGGCGCTGGTAGTACGCATTCATGTTGCCGTGCGTAAGCGCTTCCGCGAATTCGAAGTCGCCCGGCTCGGCGGAGCGCAGCAGATAGACGAGAGGTGCGGCGGTTGAATCGGACATGGCGTGTTCGCAAAACCTGCGTCACCGCCACGATAGCGCAGCCGGCGTGCGTTGCAATGCCAATTTGCACGCATGCGGCGGCGACCCGCCGGAAAATGGCGACGAGACAGGCCGCGAAAAACAAAAAGCCCGTTCAGGCATGCCTGAACGGGCTTCGATTTGGCGGAGCGGACGGGACTCGAACCCGCGACCCCCGGCGTGACAGGCCGGTATTCTAACCGACTGAACTACCGCTCCAGTCTTGCTGCATGCCTGGCAGGCGTCGGTTGCTTCCTGCCGGCGCGTCGTTTCGGCGATTCGCTCGAACGACACCTTGTCTTGGCGTCCCCTAGGGGATTCGAACCCCTGTACTCACCGTGAAAGGGTGATGTCCTAGGCCTCTAGACGAAGGGGACAACGTACTGCTTACACCTTTAACGAAAAAGCCCGTTCACATGCAGCCTGAACGGGCTTTCGATTTGGCGGAGCGGACGGGACTCGAACCCGCGACCCCCGGCGTGACAGGCCGGTATTCTAACCAACTGAACTACCGCTCCACTTCCTACACCCTGATCGACAAGCGCCGGTTACGCTCCTGCCGACCTGCTTCGTTTCTACCGAAACGCCGCTGATGTTTGGCGTCCCCTAGGGGATTCGAACCCCTGTACTCACCGTGAAAGGGTGATGTCCTAGGCCTCTAGACGAAGGGGACAAAATCTTTTCAGATCTGTCTTTCTGCTTTGTTCTCACTGTTAATTTTCATCAACAGCAGAGAACGAAATTCTAACTTCTCTTGCTCCGTTTGTGAAGCATTTTTTCTGTCACTCCATGCTTCACAAACTTCATTCGCTCTGCGTTCAACTGGTGGAGGTAAGCGGGATCGAACCGCTGACCTCTTGCATGCCATGCAAGCGCTCTCCCAGCTGAGCTATACCCCCCGTGTCTCGTCGACTGCTGAACAACAGAGAAACGAGATTGTAGAGACGGTTTCGAGGTTTGTAAATACCCCATTTGCGGTTCAAGCCAATTTTTTTGCAAAGCCGCGTGCTCGGCATGACGAGCCATTCGAACGACGCGGCTTCGCGATCGAGGCGACACGCTTACGCGAGCGCCGCCTCGAGACGCGATACGACGACGTCGCGGCCGAACAGCCACAGCACCGCGTCGATCGACGGCGTGTGCGTCGTGCCCGCGACGAGCAGGCGCACCGGCATCGCGAGCTGCGGCATCTTCAGCTTGTGCGCGCCGAGCGTCGCCTTCAGCGCGGCCGCGATCGCCTCTTTCGTCCACTCGGCCGTCTTCAGCGCGGCCGCGAATTCGGCGAGCGCCGGGCGCACCGCGTCGGTGACGTGCTGCGCGAGCGCGTCGGCGTCGGGCGCGGGCGTCCGATAGAACATCGCCGAGGTTTCCGCGACCTCCTTCACCGTCGACGCACGGTCCTTCATCAGCCCGATCACGCCGAGCAGGTCCGGGCCCTTCGCGATGGCGTCGGCGTCGATGCCGAGCGTCGCGAAGAACGGCTTCGCCAGCTCGGTCAGGCGCGCGCCGTCCGCTTCCTTGATGTAGTGGTTGTTGAGCCAGTTCAGCTTGTTGTGATCGTACTGCGCGGGCGACTTGCCGAGATGCTCGAGATCGAACCATTCGACGAACTGCTCGCGCGTGAAGATCTCCGCGTCGCCGTGCGACCAGCCGAGGCGCGCGAGATAGTTGAGCACCGCTTCCGGCAGGTAGCCTGCGTCGCGGTAGCCCATCACGCTCATCGCGCCGTGGCGCTTGCTCATCTTCTCGCCCTGCTCGTTGAGCACGGTCGGCAGGTGCGCGTATACCGGCACTTCGCCGCCGAGCGCGCGCAGGATGTTGATCTGACGCGGCGTGTTGTTCACGTGATCGTCGCCGCGGATCACGTGCGTGATGTTCATGTCGAGATCGTCGACGACAACGCAGAAGTTATAGGTCGGCGTGCCGTCGGGGCGCGCGATGACGAGATCGTCGAGTTCCTCGTTCGAGATCTCGACGCGCCCCTTCACCGCGTCGTCCCATGCGACCGAGCCCGCCAGCGGATTGCGGAAGCGCAGCACGGGCTTCACGCCGGCGGGCGGCTCCGGCAGCACCTTGCCCGGCTCGGGACGCCACGTGCCGTCGTAGCGCGGCTTCTCGCCCGCCGCGCGCTGGCGCTCCCGCAGCGCGTCGAGCTCATCCGTCGACATGTAGCACGGATAGACGAGCCCGCTCGCCTGCATCTGGGCGAGCACTTCGCGATAGCGGTCCATCCGCTGCATCTGGTAGTACGGACCTTCGTCGTAATCGAGGCCGAGCCACGCCATCCCTTCGAGAATCGCTTCGACCGACGCTTCGGTCGAGCGCTCGACGTCGGTGTCCTCGATCCGCAGCACGAACGTGCCCTTCATCTTGCGGGCGAAGGCCCACGGATAAAGCGCGGATCGGATGTTGCCCAAATGGATGAAGCCCGTGGGGCTCGGCGCGAAACGGGTACGTACAGGACGGGTCATAAACGATAGCTCGAACGCCTCAAGCGGCGCATCAATTGAAACGACGCGGCAGCGGCGCACACCGCACGGCAGAGCCGGGGGCGTGCGCGACCGGAACGGAAAGAGCACGAATTATACTCGCCGCGCGGCGGTTCCTCGCCGCGCGGCGCACGGCCTGCCGCGGCGCTCCGCCTTCCGACCCCGATCTTCGCGTCTTCGCGTCTTCGCGTCTTCGCGTCTTCGCGTCTTCGCGTCTTCGCGTCTTCGCGTCTTCGCGTCTTCGCGTCTTCGCGTCTTCGCGTCTTCGCGTCTTCGCGTCTTCGCGTCTTCGCGTCTTCACGTCTTCACGTCTTCACGTCTTCACGTCTTCACGTCTTCACGTCTTCGCTCGGCGATTCGCACCGCGTTGCGGCATGTGCGCACGCCCGTCCACGCCCGACGGCCTCCGTATCCAGACAGCCTCGCAGCCGCACCCGGGCTCGGCACGGATATCTTCGCGGACGCCCGCCCGAATCGCCCACTGCCCTTTCGGCCAACGATCGCGCAATCACGCGGCGGGAGCTTTCGCGCGCACGTAGCCAGTTGCTTTATGATGTGCGCGCCGCGGTCGCCATGCCGGCGCCGCGCACGGCCGCCCACGACCATCGGCGCGGCCGCCGGAATTTCGCCGCGCGGCGCGCCCATCGAGGACGCGCGCGGTTCGTCGCTGGAGATCGAGTCGATGTCGTCCCCCCGCCTGTCCCGCCGCACGTTCACGCTCGCTTGTGCGTCGGCCGTCCTCGCCGCCTGCACGTCGACCGGCACCAAGCCGACGACGTCGGGCGCCGTCACGCCTCCCGCGAACCCGGCGCAGCCGCGCGAAAAACCGATCCGGATCGGCATCGCGCTCGGCGGCGGCGCGGCGCGCGGCTTCGCGCACGTCGGCGTGCTGAAGGCGCTCGAGGCGCGTGGGATTCCGGTCGAGCTCGTCGCCGGCACGAGCGCGGGCTCGGTCGTCGGCGCGCTGTACGCGTCGGGCATGAACGCGCTGCAGATCAACAAGCTCGCGCTCGCGATGGACGAAGCGTCGATCAGCGACTGGGCGACGCCGTTCCGCTCGCGCGGCCTGCTGCAGGGCATCGCACTGCAGAACTTCATCAACAAGACGCTCAACAACCGGCCGATCGAGAAAATGACGAAGCCGCTCGGCATCGTCGCGACCGACCTGAAGAGCGGTCAGCCGATCCTGTTCCAGCGCGGCAACACGGGGCTCGCGGTGCGTGCATCGTGCAGCGTGCCGTCGGTGTTCGAGCCGGTGCGCATCGGCGATCGCGAGTACGTCGACGGCGGGCTCGTGAGCCCCGTGCCTGCATCGTTCGCGCGCAAGATGGGCGCCGACTTCGTGATCGCGGTCGACATCTCCGCGCGCCCGGAGGGCAGCACGACACAGAACCCGATCGAGATGCTGCTGCAGACGTTCATGATCATGGGGCAGACGATCAAGACCTACGAGCTCGACAAGTACGCCGACGTCGTGATCCGCCCGAACCTCGCCGCGATGGGCGGCGGCGACTTCAATCAGCGCAACGCGGCGATCCTTGCGGGCGAGGAAGCGGTCGCGCGGATCATGCCGGAGTTGCAGCGCAAGCTCGCCGCCGCGCGCGCGACGGCTGCGGCCGCCTAAGCCCGCACGCGCCGGCCGCAGCGCACGCCGGCACGAGCGTGCCGCGCGCCGCCCCCCTTCCGCAGCACCGAAAACGTCGCACCAAAACAAAAGCCCCGCCTCCATCGGAGAGCGGGGCTTCGACGCGGCCGGCATCCGCCGGCGCAAGCGACGCGCGACTCAGTTGCTGCCGCTCGCGCTCGCATTGACGTTGCCGTCGCCGATCGTCGCCTTCACGCGCTGGCGCAGATCGTCGGGCTTCGTCGAGAACTGCGTCTCGATCCGGCGCGCGCCGGTGAAGCGCTTTTCCCAGTAGCCGCTATCGAGATCGTCGACGCGGATCGTGCTGCCCGTCGACGGCGAATGCACGAACTTGTTGTCGCCGATATAGATGCCGACGTGCGAGAACGTGCGGCGCATCGTGTTGAAGAACACGAGGTCGCCCGGCTTCAGCTCGCTCATCCGAACCTTCTCGCCGACGCGGCTCATTTCTTCCGCGCGACGCGGCAGCGACATGCCGAGCGTGTCCTGGAACACATAGCGGACGAAGCCGCTGCAATCGAGCCCGGAATCCGGCGTGTTGCCGCCCCAGCGATAGCGCACGCCGATCATGTTCAGCGCGCCGACGACGACGTCGCCTGCCTTGCCGGCCATGCCGGACAGGAACGCCTTTGCACCACCCTGGCTCTTCGCGGGCGTGGCTGCGCTGACCTGTTGGAGATTCTGAGAGGAGGAAGCCGACTCGGCTTGAGTCGAACTGACGGCATTCTGACTGGAACCGCTGACTTCGTCGGCGAACGCGCCGGGAGTTGCAGCGATCAGGACGCCAACGAACATCCCGGCGACGACGCGCGTGCAAGCCTGGGTCAGATATCGATGCTGCATTGGTCGATGAATTTGCGCTGGAAAATCAGCTGATTAGCGGAAAAATTTCGGTCGATACTAGCCACGAAGTATTTGTTTGTCAAAAGGAATTGATAATTTCAATCAAACTTCTTGCACCATTCGGATTCATCCGACTTAACGAACGGCTTTCAACAGTTTTTGCGTGTAAGGATGCACCGGATCGGTGAAGATCCGCTCGACGTCGCCCGTCTCGACGATCTCCCCGCCCTGCATCACCGCAACCCGATGCGCCATCGCGCCGATCACTTCGAGATCGTGGCTGATGAACACGTAGCCGAGGTTGTATTTTCGTTGCAGATTCGACAGAAGCTTCAACACTTGTTGCTGGATCGACACGTCGAGCGCGCTCGTCGGCTCGTCGAGCACAAGCACGCGCGGCTCCAGCACGAGCGCGCGCGCGATCGCGATCCGCTGACGCTGGCCGCCCGAGAATTCGTGCGGATAGCGATGCAGCACCGTGCGGTCGAGGCCGACTTCGCGCAGCACCGCGATCACCTTGTCGCGGCGCGCGTCGGCGGATAGTTGCGGGCGATGCAGCTCGAGCCCCTCGGACACGACGCGCTCGATCGTCTGCCGCGGCGAAAGCGAACTGAAGGGATCCTGAAATACCACCTGCATGTTCGCGCGCAGCGCGGTCCGCTCGCGACCGCGGTAGCTCGCGAGCGAGCGGCCCTCGAACTCGATGTCGCCGTGCGCAAGCTTCTGCAGCCCGAGAAGCGCCATCGCGAGCGTCGATTTGCCGGAGCCCGACTCGCCGACGATCCCGAGCGTCTCACCCTGCCGCACCGACACGCTCGCATCCGACACCGCGGTGAAGCGCCCGGATCGGAACCACCCGTCGAAGCCCGGCAGCTTCTGCCTGAACTGCACCGTGACGCTGCGCGCGTCGAGCACGACGGGCGCGATCGGCAGCACGGGCGACACCGTGCGCTGCGGCCGGCTGTGCAGCAGGCGCTGCGTGTACGGATGCTCGGGCGCGTCGAAGATCCGTTCGACCGGCCCGCATTCGACGAGCTTGCCCTTCTCCATCACCGCGACCCGCTCGGCGAAGCGCCGCACGAGGTTGAGATCGTGCGTGATGAGGAGCACCGCCATCCCCCGCTCGGCCGCCGCGTCGCGCTGCAGTTCGAGCAGCAGCTCGACGATCTGTGCGCGAATCGTCACGTCGAGTGCGGTCGTCGGCTCGTCGGCGAGCAACAGGCGCGGCCGGCACGCGAGCGCCATCGCGATCATCGCGCGCTGCCGCTGGCCGCCCGACAACTGGTGCGGGTAGCTGTCGACGCGCGCCTCCGGCTTGTCGATTCCGGTGCGCGCGAGGAGCGC
This sequence comes from Burkholderia sp. ABCPW 14, assembly GCF_001523835.1. Classification (NCBI taxonomy): domain Bacteria; kingdom Pseudomonadati; phylum Pseudomonadota; class Betaproteobacteria; order Burkholderiales; family Burkholderiaceae; genus Burkholderia; species Burkholderia sp. ABCPW 14. The sequence goes on from NZ_LOVS01000144.1 coordinate 97,108, forward strand.
GATCGCCCGTTCGCGCGCGTCGCGCTTCGACACGCCGTCGTGCAGCTCGATCGTCTCGCCGATCTGCTCGCCGACCGTGTACAGCGGATTGAGCGCCGTCATCGGCTCCTGGAAGATCATCGCGATGTCCGCGCCGCGCAGCCCGCGCATCTGGCGCTCGCTCCTGTCGGCGAGGTTCTCGCCCGCGAAGCGGATCGTTCCGCTCACGTCGGCGTCGCGCACGAGCCGCAGGATCGACAGCGCGGTCACGCTCTTGCCGGAGCCGGACTCGCCGACGAGCGCGACGCGCTCGCCGCGGCCGATCGCGAGCGACACGTCGTCGACGGCGAGCGTGTCGCCGAAGCGCACGCGCAGCCGATCGAGCAACAGGAGCGGCTCGCGGGGCGTCGGCGCCGCGCCGCCGCCCGCCGTCTGCGCGGCGCTCATCGGATGCCTCCCGCCGCGCGCGTCGTATCCGCGATCCGCGTGTCGAGCGCGTTGCGCAGCGCGTCGCCCATGAAGGTCAGGAGCATCAGCGTCGCGACGAGCACCCAGAACGTCGCGAGCGAGATCCACCATGCGTCGAGATTCGCCTTGCCCTGCGCGAGCAGTTCGCCGAGGCTCGGCGTCGGCGGCGGTACGCCGAGCCCGAGGAAATCGAGGCTCGTGAGCGCGAGGATCGCGCCGCTCATCCGGAACGGCAGGAACGTGATGACGGGCGTGAGGCTGTTCGGCAGCACGTGACGCCAGATGATCTGCCAGTTCGACAGCCCCATCGCGCGCGCCGCGCGCACGTAGTCCTGCGTGCGGTTGCGCAGGAATTCGGCGCGCACGTAGTCGGACAGCCCGATCCAGCCGAACAGCGACAGCAGCACGATCAGCAGGACGAAGCTCGGCTCGAACACCGACGCGAAGATGATCAGCAGATACAGCTCCGGCATCGAGCTCCAGATCTCGATCAGGCGCTGCCCGATGATGTCGATGCGCCCGCCGAAGAAGCCCTGCACCGCGCCCGCGGCGATGCCGAGCAGCGTGCCGATGAACGTCAGGACCAGCGCGAACTCGACCGACACGCGGAACCCGTAGACGAGCCGCGCGAGCAGGTCGCGCCCCTGCGCGTCGGTGCCGAGCCAGTTCTCGCGCGACGGCGGCGCCGGATTCGGCCGCTTCGAGAAGTAATTGAGCGTGTCGTAGTAATAGCGGTTCGGCGGATACAGCGCGAAGTTGCCGGGCGCATCGAGCTTCTCGCGCACGTACGGATCGAGGTAGTCGGCAGGCGTCGGGAAGTCGCCGCCGAACGTCGTTTCCGGATAGCTCTTGAAGAGCGGAAAGTAATAGTGGCCCGCGTAGCGCACGACGATCGGCTTGTCGTTCGACCACAGCGGCGCGGCGAGGCTCGCCGCGAACGCGATCACGAAGACCACGAGACTCCAGTAGCCGAGGCGCTGCTCCTTGAAGCGCAGCCACACGCGCCGCGCGGGCGACGGCGACACGCGCGCGCGCGCGGCGTCGATCCGGGAAGAAACGGCGAGTCGGCTCAAGTCAGCGCTCCAGTTGCTCGAATTGAACGCGCGGGTCGACCCACACGTAGCACAGATCGGACACGAGCTTCGTCGCGAGCCCGATCAGCGTGAAGATGTACAGCGTGCCGAGCACGACCGGGTAGTCGCGCCGGATCACCGATTCGTACGACAGCAGGCCGAGCCCGTCGAGCGAGAACAGCGTCTCGATCAGCAGGCTGCCCGTGAAGAACGCGCCGATGAACGCGGCCGGAAAGCCGACGACGAGCGGCAGCAGCGCGTTGCGGAACACGTGCTTGCACAGCACGCTGCGCTCGGACAGCCCCTTCGCGCGCGCGGTCAGCACGTACTGCTTGCGGATCTCGTCGAGGAACGCGTTCTTCGTCAGCATCGTGATCACCGCGAAGCTGCCGACGACCGACGCGATGATCGGCAGCGCGATGTGCCACAGGTAATCGGCGATCTTGCCGGCGACGGAGAGCTGCGCGAAATTGTCGGACGTGAGGCCGCGCAGCGGGAAGATCTGCCAGAACGAGCCGCCGCCGAACAGCACGAGCAGCAGCACGCCGAGCACGAAGCCCGGAATCGCGTAGCCGACGAGCACGACGAGGCTCGTCGCGAGATCGAACGGCGAGCCGTTGCGCACCGCCTTCGCGATGCCGAGCGGCACCGAGATCAGATACGTGAGCAGGAAAGTCCACACGCCGATGCTGATCGACACGGGCAGCTTCGACACGACGAGCGACCACACGCTCTGGTGATGGAAGTAGCTATCGCCGAGATCGAAGCGCGCGAAGCGCTTGAGCATCAGCCAATAGCGCTCGAGAGGCGGCTTGTCGAAGCCGTACAGCGCCTTCAGCTGCGCGAGCTGCTGCGCGTCGACGCCCGTGTACGAGCGCATCCCGAACGGCGTGCTGCCCCGCTCCGCGCCCTTGCGCAGCTCCTGCACCGCCTGCTCGACCGGGCCGCCCGGCACGAACTGGATCACGGCGAAGGTGATGGTCAACACACCGACGAGCGTCGGGATCATCAGCAGCAGACGTTTGAGGATGTAGCTCCACATAGGCGCATCCGGGCGTGTTCGAACGGTTTCGTCAATCGGCGGGCGGCGCGCGGCGGCCGCCTGACCGGCGCGGCAAGCGGCGCGCGCGGCGGCCGTCACGGCTCGGCGGCCGCGCCGTGGCCGGACTTCGCCCACCACGTCGACACGACCCAGCCTTCCGCCGAATAGTACAGCGGCAGCGTCGACGGATAGGCGAGCGTGCGCTTGAACGCGATCCGGTGCGTCGTGCTGTACCACTGCGGCACCGCATAGTAGCCGTGCATCAGCACGCGGTCGAGCGCGTGCGTCGCGTCGAGCAACTCCTCGCGCGTCTGGGCCTGTGTGAGCGCCTTCAGGATCGCGTCGACCGCGGGCGACTTGAGCCCCGTCAGGTTGTCCGAGCCCGGCTCGTCCGCGTAGCGGCTCGCGTAGCGCGTCACCTGCTCGGCGCCCGGCATCTGGACGCCCGGGTAGCGAACCGTCGTCACGTCGTAGTCGAACGCGTCGAGGCGCTTTTGCAGCAGCGCGTAATCGGCCGTCCGGTACTTCGCGACGATCCCGAGCTTCGCGAGATTGCGGATGTACGCGGTCACGACCGCGTCGAACACCGAGCCCGAATCGTCGAGGATCTCGAACGTGAACGGCTCGCCCCTCGCGTTGCGCAGCGCGCCGTCGCGGTAGGTCCAGCCGGCGTCCGCCAGCAGCGCGCGCGCCCTCAGCAGGTTCGCGCGCAGCGACCCGGGCGGATCGGTGTCCGGCTGCACCGTCATCGGCCCGAACACCGCCGGATCGAGCTCCGAGCGCAGCGGGTTCAGCAGCGCGAGCTCGCCCGCGCCCGGCACACCGGTCGCCTGCAGATCGGTGTCGGCGAAATAGCTGTTCAGGCGCGTGTAGCCGCCGTAAAAGAGCTGCCGGTTCAGCCATTCGAAGTCGAACGCGAGATCGAGCGCGCGTCGCACGCGCACGTCCTGGAACAGCGGCCGCCGCAGGTTCATGAAGAAGCCCTGCATCCCCGCGCCGTTGTGCTGGCGGAACTCGCGCTTGACGAGCTCGCCGCTGTCGAAGCGCTTGCCGACGTCGCGCCGCACCCAGTTGCGCGCGACGTACTCGACGAGCACGTCGTACTCGCCCGCCTTGAGCGCCTCGAGCCGCGCGACGCCGTCGCCGTACAGCTTGTAGACGATGCGCTCGAAGTTGTTCGTGCCGATCCGCACCGGCAGCGCGGCGCCCCAGTACGCGGGATCGCGCCGGTACGTGATCGTGCGGCCGCTGTCGTAATGCTCGATCAGGTACGGGCCGCTGCCGATCGGCGGCTCGAACGCGAGCTGATCGAACGGAATGCGCGAGCCGTCCGGCCGCAAGCCCCATTTGTGCGAGAACACCGGAATGCCGCCCGCGATCAGCGGCAGCTCGCGGTTCTTGCGGCGGAATTCGAAGCGCACGGTCGCCGGATCGACGATCACCGCACGCGTGATGTCCGCGTAGTACGCCGGGTATTGCGGCGCCGCCTGCGGGCTCTTCAGCGTGTCGAACGCGTGCTTGACGTCCGCTGCGGTGACGGGATCGCCATTCGAGAAGCGCGCGCGCGGATTCAGATGGAACGTGACCGACATCCCGTCCGGCGCGATGTCGATGTCGTCCGCGAGGAGGCCGTAGGCCGATGCGGGCTCGTCGGCGCTGCCCGTCGTCAGGCTCTCGAACAGCAAGTCGAGCCCGGGCGCCGGGTTGCCGCGCATCGTGAACGGATTGAACTTGTCGAACGTCGTGAGCCGGTTCGGATTCGCAAGCACGAGCGTGCCGCCCTTCGGCGCGCCCGGGTTCACGTAGTCGAAATGGCTGAAGCCGGGCGGATACTTCGGCTCGCCGTATTGGGCGATCGCGTAGACCGCGTGGGCCGCCTGCGTCGCGGCGAGCGCGAGCGCGACGCCCGCCGCCGCCGCCCGCGCGAGGCGCACGAGCGCGGCGCGCGCGGCGGCCGCCCGTTGCGGCGCGGCGGACCGCGCGGTCTGTTCCGGTGTCGCCGCGCGTCGCGGCGGTCGCGGCCGGCGGGCCCGGGGCGAACCGATCGTCATAGAGGCCTTGGCAGTCGTTCGAGGATGGCGATGTGAGAGAATTCTACCCACTCGCAACCGATTACAGCCAGCCGCCGCCCGCCGACGCGCGGGCGCGCGCGCCTCACATAGGAGAATTCATGGGCTTTCTCGACGGTAAACGTATTCTGCTGACGGGCCTCTTGTCGAACCGCTCGATCGCTTACGGCATCGCCAAGGCGTGCAAGCGCGAGGGCGCCGAGCTGGCGTTCACCTACGTCGGCGATCGCTTCAAGGATCGCATCACCGAATTCGCGGCCGAGTTCGACAGCGATCTCGTGTTCCCGTGCGACGTCGCCGACGACGCGCAGATCGATGCCCTCTTCACGTCGCTCAAGGCGCGCTGGGACACGCTCGACGGCCTCGTCCACTCGATCGGCTTCGCGCCGCGCGAGGCGATCGCGGGCGACTTCCTCGACGGCCTCACGCGTGAGAACTTCCGCATCGCGCACGACATCTCCGCATACAGCTTCCCGGCGCTCGCGAAGGCCGCGCTGCCGATGCTGTCGAGCGACGCGTCGCTCCTCACGCTGTCGTATCTCGGCGCGCAACGGGCGATCCCGAACTACAACACGATGGGCCTCGCAAAGGCGGCGCTCGAAGCGAGCGTCCGTTATCTCGCGGTGTCGCTCGGCGCGAAGGGCGTGCGCGTGAACGCGATCTCGGCGGGCCCGATCAAGACGCTCGCCGCAAGCGGGATCAAGAGCTTCGGCAAGATTCTCGATTTCGTCGAAAGCAACTCGCCGCTCAAGCGCAACGTGACGATCGAGCAGGTCGGCAACGCGGGCGCTTTCCTGCTGTCGGACCTCGCGAGCGGGGTCACGGCCGAGGTGATGCACGTCGACTCGGGCTTCAATGCGGTCGTCGGCGGGATGGCCGGCCTCGAAGAGTAAGCGCGTCGCCGCGGCGGGCGGCTCGAGCCGCGGCGCTTCGGCGCGCGGTGTCGCGCTCGCCAAATGACCGAACCCCGCGCTCGCGAAAGCGCGGGGTTCATCAGACGTTCGAACCGCCCGTTCTCCGGGCGGTTTTTTCATGGTTCACTCATCGCGGCGATGCGTCGCTCGGCGCGCCTGCCTCCAGCCGGTGCACGGCCCGGCGGGCGACGGAATCAGTGACGCCAGCCGTTGTGGCGGCCGTTGTCCCAGTGGCCGCGGTCCCCATCGCGACCGCGATGGCGATACCACTCGTCGCGGCCCCAGTAGCGGCGGCCATCCCAGTAACGATCGCCGTGCCAGCCGATCACGATCGACGGCGCGGGCACATAGACCGGGGCCGGCGCATAGACGGGTGCCGGCTGGTACACGACGGGCGGCGGCGGCGGCGCGTACACGGGCGCCGGCGCGACGTAGACGGGCGCAGGCACGCCGACGTTGATCCCGACACTGACGCCTGCCAGCGCAGCGCCGGATGCGAGCAGCGCGGCGAGACCGGCCACGAGCGAGGCAGCACGCAAGGTTTTCATGGACTCCCCTTCTGGTTGATTCGTTGGATTCGACTATAGCGGGAACCGTCTGCGCCGCATATTTCAAGTTTGTAAGAACTGATGCGCGGCATCGCATCGCAATCGAATCGCTAACTTTTCGTTACATTCGGGCGGGCGCGGCCGGCGTCCGGACGGGTCGTCCGGCTGGCGCCGGCCGCGGGCGGCCACCGGAGCCAAGGTCGCATCGAATGTCGGGGGAAAAATACGGCAAGCCGCCCGTAGCGCCGGAGCGCTCAAGCGCGGCCACGCGAATGCGTCAGGCCTGCTGAAAAATACAAGATGACACTTGCCGTCGCGCGCCCAGCCGGAATCCGGCGCGCGACCGGCGCGAAACCCGTTGCGGGCTTTGCAGCAAAAGCCGGCCAGGTCGACAGGCGCGCCACGCGCTCACCGCAACCGTTCGCCCGCCCGAAAGCCGCCTCGAATCACTTGGCGCTTACATGCCCACGCCCTTCTTGCACCTGCCGGTTCCTGCGCACAAAAGCGCGAATCGCTTCCGCCATCTCCAACGGCCGGCTCAGCGGCGCCCAATGTGCCGCGTCCACCGGCGATTGACTGTATTGCGTCGCCCATTCATGGCTGCGCTCGAATACGCGTGGAGGCAAAAACGGATCGTGAATCGCCGTCAGCGCATGCACCGGCACCGGAGTGATCGCCTTCTTCGGCCGCAATGTGCGCTGTAGCAGGTTGGCCCGATAAATCCCGAGGTAGCGAATGGCGTCGCCTTCTACGCCTTCGTTTTTCCGGAAGCGGATTCGAGGCTCGTAACGGTTGATCAATATGCGAAACATCACCGTGCCCAAGCCACTGTGAAACAACAGCTCGGGCAATAGCGGCAGCGTGAAGAACGTCATCAGGCTGTTGCGACGCAACTGACCGAACAACTGCGCGAAATTGCGCGGAGTCGGCCTCAGCATGCGGCGCCGCAAATAGAAGCCGACCTGTTCCAGGCTGGGCGACATGGTGGTGAACGACGCGATGCGCCGTATGCCATCCGCATCGTTGATCGCGTTCCAGCCATAGATCCCGCCCCAGTCGTGCCCGACCAGGTGAACCTTTTGGGTGGGACTGACCACGTCTATCACCGCATAGAGATCGGCAAGCAGCAACTCAAACTTGTAGTGTCGCGAACCGGTGATATGGGTTGAATTGGCGCAGCCTCGCATGTCGTACGCCACGACGTAAAAATCCTCTTTCAGCGCATCGGCCACTTGCTCCCAGAACAGAGCGCGGTCGGGAAAGCCGTGCGCCAGCACCAGCACCTCTGCCGGGCGCCCGCTGCCTGGCCGATCGCCCCAGGTATAAACGGCGATCTCGACGCCCGACGACTGAACAAACAGATCTGGTTCGCGCATGGGTAACATTCCTGTGCAAGCTTGAATGACAGGCTCCGACAAATCGACAAGCCCACGATTCGGCCCTACTCACATCTCGCGCCCGGCGCCGTCGACGAATCGACGAATGGGCGCTCGCCGGAGCAGCATGCGACTGCGATCGCTTCGTCAACCGCAGTCGCCTCCAGCATCTGTCCGCACCGGGCCCGCCACCACGATGCGCGGCGAAGCGGCGCACCGCCACGGCCCGGCCCCAATCCGGGCAAATCGAACCGGGTCAGCCTAATTGTGCTCACGCGTCGCCTGGCCATACACCACGTGGATGATGGCGACAAACAGCAACGATCCGCTCGCGCCCGCGGGCAGCACGAAACCCTGGCCGGCCGCGATGTAATCCGCCGGCAAGTGAAGCCAGCTCACGATCTGCAGCGTAAGGAAAAAGAGCGCCGGGAAAGGCAGCAGGCAAAGCAGGAAAACCAAGCTCTCCTTCATCAACGCCTGCTTGCGATTGCTTCGCGCCATCAACAGCAAGGCGCCGAAACCGGCAATGACCAGGCCGTTTACCGTGTACATCGTTCCGCCCGACAGCCATACGTTGTGAGGAGCCAGGCCCATGCGCCAGCCCAGGAAACAAGACGAGATCCCCGCCGCCAACGCCAGCCAGGGCGTCAACAGGCTCGTAGCGCCCCGAGACGCCCCGGCAGCTTCGTCGGCTCGACTCAAGCGCTGTTTCAGCGTAAGCGCAGCCGCGGGAAACGCCAGTCCGCAGGCAACGGCAAATCCGGCCGCGATCATCGGGTGAGCCATGAGCACCGACTGTTCACGCATGATCAACGCGGCGGGCACCAGCGCCGAGGCCACCTCGATGCTCGACATGCCGTGGCCCACGACGTAGAACATCACGTTGAAAGCGAGCAAGGCCGCCGCGATACCGTAAATCAACGGCATCGACCGCAGATACAATGCCGCCCCGAGATCGGCCATGGCCGCAGCGACGCGCCGCTTCATGGGTCTCGCGTATTGCCGATTCACCAATACCAGCCCGTACACGATCAACAGCACTTCGGGCAACATGAGCCCCATGGTGACCAGGTTCAGGGTTTCCTGATCGATGTCGGGAAAGAACGGCACCAACAATGCCCAATCGAGGCGCAACAACGGCGCGACCAGCAGACAGCCGAACGACAGCGCCATCCAGGCCTGATGCTCGAAGATACGGCGCGCCTTGAGGGCCCGTATCGCCATCGTGATGGAAACCAGAGCGAGCACCCCGAATACCCACAGGGCGACCCAGGCAACCAGGTGATCGTAGATGTGATGCGGCGGCGTCAACGCCATGTAGCATAGTGCCGCCACCACGGCGACAGGCACGGTTGCGATGTAAATCGCACCGATGCCTCGATGCACCTTCATGAAACGCTTTCGGAACGCAGGCCAGAATTGCAGTCCGCCGAACATCACGCAAAACACGCTGAACAAGACGTGCACCGCGATGGCGACCTGATTGGACTTAGGCATCGTGGCGTAATAGATGCCTTGCTCCATCAGCTTCGAATCGGTGAATCGCTTGGCCGTCGAGAACAGGGACAACGCCCACAATTCGTCGCTGACGCCGGAGAGCCTCTCGAGCGTGGGCTCGGCCCGTGCGACGCTCACGGCATCCGTGATCCGCTGGACCGCATTTTCCGTCGTGAACGGCAACATGAAGCGATGAGTGCCTTCCTGCAGCGCGATCCATCCCGACAACCCCATCGCCACCACGATGCTCAGGATGAAGCCGAGTGACAGCATGTTTCCCAAACCGCCCCAGAACCGCATCGATGCTTCCTTTTGCGCCATAGTCAAGTTACGTGGGTTGAAGAATCAGGTTCATTGCATCCGAATGTCGCTCGAACCGGGAAGCCGAAAAACGCGGCAGACGCCCATCGATTGAGCGGACGTGAACAGTCGCCGCATTTCGGCGCCAGGTCGAGTTGAACGAGGGCATCCGCCGGCAGACCGCCGCATCCGTTACCGGACGACACTTCCGCAAAGAAGCTATTCCGAATCCCGAATCCGCTCGCCCGGCGTCGCCCGGTAAGCAAGCGCCATCCTTCCGGACCTTCGATGAACGTCCCAATCGGAGGCGACGGCAGTGGCCGCCCGATACGTCGACCGCATCGAACGCTCAGCCGCTCAACCCTCATTGCGGACCAACCATGCCAACTTGCCCGGCACGCCCGTCCATTGCTCGTGATCGGCCAATGGGGCCCGCTTGCTGGTGATCCTCGTCCAATTGGGGTGCGCGGCCAGCTCGGCATTCAGGGCGATGAACGCCTGCTGGTTCGCCGGCACTTCGCTGTCGGCGCGAATGGCGTCGACCGGGCATGCCGATTCGCAAAGCGCGCAATCGATACATTCGTCCGGATTGATCACGAGGAAATTGGGCCCCTCGTAAAAACAGTCGACCGGACAAATCTCGACGCAGTCGGTGTGCTTGCACCGGATGCACTCTTCCAGAACGACGAACGTCATGCGGCGGCCTCCTGCGATACGACTTCCTCGACCTTCCGCAAATGCACCGGCACGTACTTGTGATAAGGCGTGCGCGACAACGGATCGCAATGCGCGCCCGACGTCAGGCGATTCAGCTCGGGACCGCTCGGCGCGCCATCCTTGTAGCGCATTCCGTAGCCGTGCGGCAGCGTGACCATCCCGCGCCGCACGCTGTCGTCGAGCTCGGCGACGACCTCGATGCTTCCCTTCTCCGACGCGCACGCGAGCTTCCCGCCGTCCGCGACGCCGAGCGCCGCCGCATCGTCCGGATGGATCCGCAGCGCGCCGTGCGGATCGACCTTGCGCCACGACGAATCGCGATAGATCTGATTCGCGTTGTACGCGCGCCGCTCACCCGCCATCAGCACGAACGGATAGCCGGCGCCGGGCGGCGACTCGGTCTCGAGCGCGCGCAATTCGTCGAGCATCTCCGGAATGTGCAGATGGACGCGGCCGTCTTCGTGGCAAATGAAGCGCCACATCTCGTCGAATTCGTGCACGCTCATCAGCGTGCCCGAGCGCCGCTCGACGATCGCCCGAAACAGCGCGGCGCCGAGCGTCAGCCGGTTGCCGCGGTGTCCGGCGCGGCGCACGGCCGCGCGATGCCGCTGCGCGTATGCGATCGCGAGCGGCAGAATCGGCGCGACGCTCGCCGCGCCGTCCGGCAGCGCGCGGCCGAGCGTCCGATAGACGACCGACGCCGCATGGCGCCGCCAGCCCTTGTTCGCCGCGAGCGCGACGCCGAGCGCGCCCAGGTAGACGAGATGCGCGCACGCCTTCGGCTCGAGCCGCGCGACGCGCTCGAGAAGCGGAAAGCGGCGCGGAATCTCGCCCATCTTCTCGAGGAGCCGCGTGTAGATCTCCGGCTCGGGCAGCGCTTCGCCGAGCGGCGCGAAGAGCGGATGGCGCAGATGGAACGCGTTCGCCGGGAATTCGAGATTGAAACCCGTCGCCTCCCATTTCTCGAACTGCGACGCGGCGGGCAACACGTAGTGCGCATGACGCGCGGTCTCGGTCAACGCGACGTCGACGACGACGAGCAGCTCGAGCTTCGAAAACGCGCGTTCGTACGCGTGCGAGTCCGCGTACGTGACGAGCGGATTCGCGCTGTCGACGAACACCGCGCGCACGCGGTCCTCGCCCGCATGCTCGATCTCGTCGGGCAGGATGTTCGGCGGGAAGATGCCCCCGATCGGATGCATTGCGTGATGCGCGGTCCGCTTGAGCGGCTTGCCTTGCTTGCGCACGCGCTCGTCGGTATGGCCGATGATGGGCAGCAGGAACGTATGCAGATTGTTGCCGCCGCGCTTGCCGAAATGGCCAGTGACGAGATACAGCAGCTTCTCGAGATAGCCGTTGAGCGTCGTATGCAGCGTGTGCTGGATGCCGAGATCGACCCGCACGCAGGCCGCCCGCGCCGTCGCGAAACCGCGCGCGACGCGCTCGACGTCCGCGAGCGGCACGTCCGCGCGGCGCGCGTAGTCTTCGATCGGCACATCGAGAAGGGCGCGCTCGACGTGCTCGAAGCCGCCGCAATGCCGATCGATGAACGCGCGGTCGTGCAACCCTTCGCGCACGATGATTGCGAGCATCGCGCTCATCAGATACGCATCGGCCCCCGGCCGCACCTGCAGATGGATATCGGCGAACTTCGCCGTCTCCGAGCGGCGCGGGTCGACGACGACCATCGTCCGGTTCGGATCCTTCTTGATGTCGCGCAGCGTGTCGCGCGCGTTCGGGATGCCGTGCGCCTGATACGGATTCGCGCCGACGATGAGCACGTAGTCCGCATGCTCGATGTCCTCGGTCGTGTGGCAGTCCTGACGGCCGAACAGCCGGCCGTTGAGCCAGAAATCGCCGGTCTTCTCCTGCCCGAGCGCGTTATACGCGTAGCGGCTGCGCATCGCCGCGAGCAGTTGCCGCCCGTACGCGCCGCCGACGTGATTGCCCTGCCCGCCGCCGCCCACGAACGCGAACGCGTCGCCGCCGTGCCGCTCGCGCAGCGCGAGCAGGCGCTGCGCGATGTCGTCGAGCGCCTCGTCCCACGTCACGCGCACAAAGCTGCCGTCGGGCTCGCGCCTGAGCGGATGCGTCAGGCGGTCGTCGTGATGCTGGTAGTAAGCGAGGCGCGCCGCCTTCTGGCACAGATAGCCCTTCGAGACCGGATGCGCTTCGTCGCCGCGTATCTTCGCGAACTTGCCCGCTTCGATCACGACCTCCAGGCCGCAATTGCGCGAACACAGAATGCAGGCGGTTTTCTCGGTTGCCATCGAACGCTCCATCTGCCGGGCGGGCCGGCTACGGTTGGGGAAGCATATAATAACGATCGTTATGGTAACGGACGTTATTCTATACTTCAATTGACGTCAATCGATCAAAGCCTCGAAAACGGAACGGACATGCGCTATTCACCGAAACACAAGGAGGCGAGCCGCGCGCGCCTCGTCGAGGCGGGCGCCGCACTCGCGAAGAAGAGCGGCTTCGCGAACACGGGGATGGACGCGCTCACCGCGGCGGCCGGCGTGACGACGGGCGCGTTCTACTCGCAGTTCAGATCGAAGCCGGAATTCCTGTGCGCGATCGTCGAGCACGAGATGTCGAAGGTGCTCGCGACGGTCGAAGGCCGCTCGAAGGACGAGCTCGTCGCCATGCTGCGCGGCTATCTGAGCACCGCACACGCCGACCATCCGGAGCTCGGATGCCCGGTGCCCGCGCTCGGCCCGGAGATTGCCCGCGCCGATGTCGCGACCCGCACGATGTTCGAGGACTTGATCAAGCGCTTCCAGGCGTCGCTCGCGGACGCGTTGCACGACGAAGAAGCGGCGTGGACGCTCGGGTGCGCGGCGATCGGCGCGGTGCTCGTCGCGCGCGCGATGGCGACGCCCGAACGCCGCAGCGAAGTGCTGCGCTCGGTGCTCGCGTATACGATGCGATCGTTCGACGGCGACGCGCCGAAGAAGTGACGCGATGCGCGCTCGCCGAATCCGCGCGGCGTGCTCAGCAACCGGTCCGTCGCGCCGTGCGCGCGGCTTCGCGGATGGGTGAACGCGTCGACGCGCCCGCGATTCGCACGGGCGTGCATCACGCTCGCGCAATTTACACGACGATACGGCGACGCTCGACCAATCGAGCGTCAGAACACGCCCGCGACGTCCGACCGCCCCAAACATGCGAACGCGATCGTTCGACGCGCACCGGCGCAGCCGGGCACGCTTGATCGATGAGCCGGGCTAGGGACAGTTCGCGCCAATGACGGGCTGGCGAACGCGCCTTCCCGCTTGCCGGGCAAGAAGGGAGGCGCGCCGTTTGGCCGAGCCAAGCCAGCGACGACCGACGCCGCAATGCGGGCGGGAAGGCGCGTTCCCCTGTTTTGAACAATCCTTCTCGGGGCTGGCCGCCAGAAGGGGCGAGCGCAAGGATTGCGACGCAGCGGACACTCGACGTATTCGCAAGGAGCATGACGCGGCGCTCGCCCCCGCTCGCCCCTTCTGGCGGCCAGCGCAAGCCCGTCTCATTAATGTGGAGTGACCCTATCCCAGCTCGGTCGCGCGCGGCGCCGCGTCGGCGACGGCGGGCGGGCGCGCCGGCTCGCCGTCCGGCCACGGCGTCAGGATGTCGAATCCGTCCTCGGTGACGACGACCATATGCTCCCACTGCGCGGACCAGGACCGATCCCGCGTGACGACCGTCCAGCCGTCGGGAAGTTGCCGCGTTTCGGCGCGCCCCGCATTGAGCATCGGCTCGACGGTGAAGATCATGCCGGGCGCGAGACGAAGCCCGGTTCCCGGCCGCCCGTAATGGAGCACCTGCGGCTCGTCGTGATAGATGCGGCCGATGCCGTGGCCGCAATACTCGCGCACGACACTGAAGCCTTTGCGGTGCGCGACGTTCTGGATCGCATGGCCGACGTCGCCGAGCGTCGCGCTGGGGCGAACCGCCGCGATACCCGCCATCATCGCCTCGTAGGTCGCGTCGACGAGACGCCGCGCCGGGGCAGCCGGCTCGCCCACGAAGTACATGCGGCTGGTATCGCCATACCAGCCGTCCATGTCGAGCGCGACGTCGATGTTGACGATGTCGCCGTCCTTCAGCGGCTGGTCGGATGGAATGCCGTGACAGACCACATGATTCACGGACGCGCAGATCGTCTTCGGATATCCGTGGTAGCCGACGTTGGCAGGCCGCGCGCGCAGCACGTCGACGATATGGTCGTGGCACAACCGATCCAGCTCGTTCGTCGTCACGCCTGCCCTCACGTGCGGCGCGATCATGCTCAACACCTCCGCAGCTAGCATGCCGGCGCGACGCGCCATCGCGATCTCGGCTTGCGAGCGGATCGGAACTTGTCGGGAACGCGTCATCATGCCGTCCTTGCGGCGCCGTCGCCCGCCGCCGTCGTTTCGGCACCCTGAATTTCCGCCTGGATCATCATCCGGCAAATCTCCGCATAACTGAGTGTCGGATGCAATTCCGCAAGCATCCCGATTCGCAGCCAGTGCTCCGCCTGCGCATTGATCGATCGGTTCAGCGCGGCGCTCGCGTGGCGCAGCGACTCATGCATCGCGTCGGATATCTTGACTATGCCCATCGCACGAATATATATGATTTGTATACAAAACGTATATGTTGGATGAACAGGAAAACGATCAAGCGATCGACCCGGCCGTGTCGCGAGCAAATGAATTGTCCGGATCTGTAGCGCGTAATGTGTCCGGCTTTTGGGTGAGACATGGAGTCCCCCACAAGCCGGACACGTTGGTTACAGGCGACGCCGAGCCACAGCGCGCATGAAGTTCGATCGCGGCGAGATTCGCCCGCGGGCTCGTCAGCCAGTGGATTTCGTCGAATTGCGCGTGATCGAGAATCTTCGGCATGATGCTGTTGCCGAGTCCGCGAAGCGTGCTCTTAACGTCCGGCAAACCGAACAGCATGCTGTTGAACGTGTCGACGCCCGTCACGCGGCGTGCTCGCTGCGCCGCCGCAGGTGCGTCGCCAGGCCGACCGACGAGCCCCCCCGAACCGACGCACGCGACCAGGCCGAACGTCGGCACGACTTCCTCGAGCAGCCGCTCGGCGAGCGGACGATAGGCGCCGGGATTCTGCGGATTGTCGTATTGCTGCACGCAGAACGCGTTCGGATGCGCGTCGAGCAATTGCGCGACGCGCGTGAGCCGCAGGCGCTGGTACGCGCCGGGCGCATCCGGCTTCTCGATGATGTCGACTTCGGCGCCCAGGTTGTGCAGCATGCCGCGCAGCTTCGGATCGATCGCCGGATCGCCGACGATCCTCAGCTTGAGCCCCTGCTCGCGGCACATGACCGCAAGGCCGAGCGCAAAATTACCGCTCGACGACTCGACGACGAGCGTGTCGCGATTGATCCGGCCATCGCGGATCGCCTGCTCGATGATGCATTAGGCCGGAATGATCTTCATCACTTCGAGCGCGGCGGCTGAAGATTCGGCGAGAGCGGGACGATCCGCGGCTCGGCCATCGCATCCGAGACGCTCTCCCGGGCGTTCCTGTTCGATGCTGTGTCGCATGTCATGAGCTCACCTGGTGAAAAATCGCGAGACGGGTTGACGAAGCGCGTCGCGCAGCGTGCGTTCGGCGCGCGCGATCGTGTCGAGCGCGTCGGGATGCGACGCATCGAAGCACACGCCGATGAAGGTGCCGCTATGGCAGTTGACGATGCCGTCCGCGCCGACTTCGCGCATCAGCGCTTCGAGCTGTCGCAGGGTTCGCTTCGGGTTGCGCTTCTGGTGCATTTGCGCGCTGAGCGTCGCGGCGCGCCCGAGTTGTCGGACGTCGCAGCGCGAGATCGCCGCATCGACGTCGGCGAGGAGCGCCGCGTACTGGTCCGTTTCCTCGTTGGAGTATTCGAAGCGATGACGGTTGTACTCGACCGTGTCGATCGTGCCGCCCTCGTCGATCGCGAGGATGCAGATTTTCGGCAGCTTGCCCATCACTTTGCCCAGCTCGACCCTGCGATGGAAGAACGCGACCGATTCGTCGAACATCACGCCATCCGTCGGTTCGATCTCGCGGATGATCGCGCACATGTCGGCGATGGAGAGCGAGACGTCGAAACACGCGGCGAGCGCGCGCAGCGTCGCGACGATGTCGGAGGACGAGCTCGCGAGCCCCTTGCCCTCGGACACGTCGCTGCAGATCTGCAGGACGCCGCCCGTGCGGATGCCGAACCGGTCGAGAAAGAGCATGGCCGCCTTCAGCGATTTCCGCTTGCTCGCCGGAAAGACATACAGGCGGTCGGAATGCCGAAACCGGCAGAATCGGGCGGTCGACGTCAACGTAATCGGAAACGTGATCAGAAAATCGTTTCCGGACGCCGATTCGCGCCCCTGGACCAGTTCGCCGAACGTGGCCGGAGCGTTGCCGATCGAGAAAAGGCGCTTGGTCGGCGGATGCGTCTTTCCCGCCGGCGGTTTTTCGGGTTTCACGACCGACCGGTCGCGCTTGCGGCAGGCGTTGCCCGCGGCCTCGATCGGAAGCCCGCCAGCAAGGTTGCCAGCCGGGCGTTCACGAGAAATGGATTTGAGATCCGATGCCATATCTGCTCAGTGGTTTGTCGAACTCGACGTCGATCGCTTCCTGGATCCGGGCGACGCAGTGTCGCCGTCGACGCCCAAGATGCTTGCAGACGATCTCGATGCGGTTGAACACGGGACGCTCGGGCCGCGCGAGGCACAGGCGCGCCTCGCAACCGGCCTCCCCGCGGCCGAGCGCGTCCTGGTCGATGCCGTGATGCCCGTGATGCATGATTCGCGCGCCGAGCGCGTTCATGGTCGGATGGCCGTCGCCATGCCGGAGCCGCATGGCGGGAAACGCGGCGGCGCGACAGCCCCGGATGCGCGGCACGCGTCCCGCGCAAACCGGTGCGTCCTCGTCGAAGCCAAATGGACCGGCGATCGAACGCTTGCCGCCGAAATCCGGCTCGACCGCATGGCGCCGGCCGCGCGCAGATGAATCGGCGTGCGCTTGCCGTCGTCGACGCTGCCCGCCGTGATGAAGCGCAGCACGCCGAGGTCTTCGTTGTTGTCGATGATGGTCGTCATGATGGGGATGTCCTCGCGTGCGTCAGAAATAGCCCTGCTTCTTGCGCTGCTCCATCGCGGCTTCGGACGCCTGATCGTCCATCCGCGTCGCGCCGCGCTCGGTGATCTCGGTCACCGCCGTCTCCGCGATGA